>CALFOL010000799.1 GCA_937919915.1 uncultured Planctomycetaceae bacterium | reverse complement strand
CCAGAGCCAGAGCCAGAGCCAGAGCCAGAGCCGAAAACTAAGTCGAAACCGCAGACTAAGGTTGCCACTAAACCGTCAACGCCGTCCGCCGTCTCGACGGCGGATGATCGTCAGCGAGCGGGGTTGCTGTTTATCGGAGATCCTCACCTCGAAGGCCGGGTGCCAGGTTTTCGCAGCGATGATTTTCCGAATGTGGCTCTACGGAAGTTTCGCTGGTGCCTGGACTACGCTCGCCGGAAGAATCTTCTACCCGTCTTACTGGGCGATCTGTTTCAGCTGCCGTGTGACAATCCGAATTGGCTGTTGTCTGAAGTTTTTGAATGTCTGGATGAACCGCTACTTGCAATCTATGGAAATCATGACGTTCGGGAAAACACACTGAACGCAAACGATTCCATCAATCTGATGTTCAAGTCCGGCCATTTGCGTTTGTTAACGGAACCCTGGGTTGGCACAATCGGTTCGCGGAAAGTGCTGGTCGGAGGTTCGCCGTGGGGCACTGTGTTGCCATCGAGTTTTGCGAAAGCAACGAACGCTGTGGATCTGGTCGTGTGGGTAACACATCACGACATCACAGTACCAGGTTATGACTCAGGGCGATTGCGTCCTGACGCCAGACCGGGAATCGACCTGATAATCAACGGGCACATTCACCGTCGTTTGGAAACAGTCTCCAAAAAGAACACGCACTGGATGACCCCTGGCAACATTACGCGTCGAGTTCGCAGCGATGCGGCTCGTGGTCACGTCCCTGCTGTTCTTGAGTTAACCCCAGTCGACAACAAACCACCTAAACACGAAAATACGTTTGCGTTTCGTGTCGATGGAAAGCACGACTGGGTTGCCGAATGGATTGAAGTTCCACATGCACCATTCGACGAAGTTTTCCACAGTGACGTTCGAGCGGATGAAGAACTCACTGAGTCGTCCGGTTTTATCGCTGACCTCACGCAGCTCACCAACCGCCGTACCGACACCGGCGCCGGCTTGATTCACTTTCTAAAAACCAACCTGCCACAATTCGAAAAACCTGTGGCGGACGAGATCATGCGACTCGCGAACGAAGTCACATGCGGAGAACACGATGAGTAAAAAGACAGCCACGCTTGATGAACTGACGAAACAGTACAACGTTCTTAATGAACGTAAGATTCAGGCTGAAACCCAGCTGAAAGAAGCGGAAAAGCGATTGCTGGAAATGCAAACGCAGGCTCAAAAAGAATTCGGCACCAACGACATTGCCGAATTGCAGGCCAGGCTGGAACAGTTGGAAGCCGAGAACGAAACCCGTCGCGCCGACTACCAGGCATTACTGGAAGGCATTCAGACGGATCTGAAGAATATCGAATCTCCGGCGCCTACAGACGATTAGAGCAACTTACCTTTTGTTGTGGACGGTTCTGGCTCGCAGGAACCGGCTCACAAAGGGCAAAACGCGTCCTACGCGGCCACAAGTCAGCGAAATTCGCTGTAGCAGGTGCGACATGGTAAGCCCGATGCGCGAACGCCGGGTCGCGCCTGTCCAGATATTCTGACTGCGATTGATGCGATTAACTCGCCCGCGAGCTATTCTGATTCCTCGCCGCCCATCATCTGTTTGACGTATTCACCGAAGTAGGCTACCACCTCTCCGCCATACTTAAACAGCACAGCCAGCAATCCAGCGACGATGATTAACCAGGCTAACAGCGAGAGCATTCCAACTACTCCTCGGCCTTTGTTCTTCAGGCCACGCCAGAAGTTACGGGACTTTTCTTCTTTCTCAACCTGCTTGTACAGGCTCTTCATGTCCTCGTTCTTCATTTTCGCCGTCGTGCGGCTGAGCTGTGTTTCGATGGCCTCAGTGAATTCAGGAAACTGAGCCAATGCGACATAAGAGCCGTCTGCCGAAGCTTTCGCACGTGCTTTAGCGGTAATGGCCCCCGCGCTGATCATCTTCAGAATGCGGCCAGTGGAGAGTTTCTCGACAACCTTGTTTCCACCTGGGTCGTCGAATTGTACGAACCAGGTTCTGGACGCCAGTTTTCGTTCCCGTGATTGCGCATCACGCTTGGAGTTCAGATCGCCGCTGGGAATCGCCATGGTCCTGCCCATCGAGTTTCCCATGCCTGCCATTGTAGGGGCCGTGGATCGTCCGATTCCCGTCGGCTGCGCGCCGGAAATGAAAGTCAGCGCCGGACTGTGAATTCCCAACGCACTCAGAGCCGTCACAACTTCTTCACAGTTCGAGTACCGATGCTTTGGTTCTTTGGCCATCATTTTGTCGATGATCAGGTCCAGCTTCTCAGGAATTTCCGGACGAAGCTTTCTGGCAGGTTCGTACTTACCAGTTTCTTTCGCCAGGATCAGTTCCAGAGCGGAACTGCCTTTGTGCGGCAGCGCACCGGTCAACATGTGGTACAACGTCGCTCCGAGGGCATAGATGTCGCTTCGCTGATCGACCGTCTTTGCGCTGCGAGCCTGTTCCGGCGCCATGTAGAGTGGAGTCCCGAGTCCCGTGCCGCTTTGCGTCATCGAGACGTCTTCGTCGATCAGCTTCGCCAGTCCGAAGTCCGCGACTTTCACAATCCCCTTGCTGGTCAGCAGGATATTGTCCGGCTTGATGTCTCGATGCACCATGTTCAGTTCATGAGCCTGCTTCATTCCTTCGGCACAAACCATCGCGATATGCACGGCGTCACCGATCGAGAACATCTTTTCCTTATTCAGCCAGTCCTGGACACTTTTTCCATCGACATATTCGATTGCAACGAAATGAATTCCTTTAAACGAATCGACGGCATACACCTTCACAATGTTGGGATGGTCAAGGCGGGCCATAGACCGAGCTTCGCGCAGGAAGCGGGCAACAAAGTCTTCCTTGCGGGCAAGTTCTTTGTTCAAAGTTTTCAGCGCAACAATGCGATCGAGGCTAACCTGTCGGGCAAGGAATACTTCCCCCATGCCGCCTTTGCCGAGCTTCTTTTTCAGCTCGAAGTCGCCTAACTGTTTGACCGACTTTTTTTTCTGTGGCCCTGCCGCAGACTTTTCTGGTTTTCCATCCGCCACGTCTGATTACCTCGCCGCCGTAATGACTTCGTTGGCCCATCGAATCTCGTTCACACAACGTTTACATATGTTCTCAATGGAGCCAACAGAATTCCATTGATGTACGTGGTAACACCAGAAACCGAGTGGGAATTCGGCGGGAATGCGGCTCTGTAGCAGGAAAAACACATCGAATACGTTGACTATGGGGTTCGCCTGGAAAAATCGGCTTAATCAGGCGTCCAATTGACACTGCCCAGCAGCAGTCGCCGTCGGTGAAGAACCTGGCTTCTCATGCTCTTCGGAATGTACCCATTTGCAGACCGGCACTCAAAAGGCGGTGCCGGTCAGTCGTTCGAAAGCTTCGATGTATTTTGAGGCAGTTTTACTGACGATGTCGGCCGGAAGTTCCGGCGGCGGGCTGTTGCGATCCCATCCGGACTGCAGCAACCAGTCCCGAACAAACTGTTTGTCGTACGAAAACTGACTGCCGCCGGGCCGATACTGATCAGCGGGCCAGAATCGCGAACTGTCCGGAGTCATCACTTCATCGATCAGAATAATCTCGCCCTTCAGTATTCCGAATTCAAATTTTGTGTCGGCAATAATGATCCCCTGTCCCCGGGCATACTCAGCGCCCTGGGAATAGATCTGCAGGCTCAGGTCACGCAAGTGTGTGGCAAGCTCCGCACCAACTCCTTCTGTTCGGCACATTTGTTCGAACGTAATGTTCTCATCATGACCTTCTTCAGCTTTTGATGCTGGCGTAAAAATCGGTTCTGGAAGCTGGCTGCTTTCCTGAAGTCCCGCCGGAAGTTTGATTCCGCACACTGTGCCGCTTTGCTGATATTCAATCCATCCGGACCCTGACAGGTACCCGCGAACAACGCATTCCACAGGGACAACGCTGGTCTTCTTCACGACCATGCTGCGGCCAGCCAACGCTGATAAGTCGACACTGGCAGCCAGCGGCAGATCGCTGAGATCAGTAGTCAGCAAGTGATTGGCGACATCAAGGCGATCGAACCAGAACTCGCTGATTCGCGTCAGGACTTCGCCCTTACGACTAATGCCCGTCGGCAGAATGTAGTCGAAGGCACTGATGCGGTCGGTGGCGACAAACAGCAAGCGGTCCCCGAAATCATAGACATCCCGTACTTTTCCGCGTTTGACGGGCACGTTGGGGATATTGCTTTGCAGGACAATCGTGTCCATAATCTGAAGTTCCGGGTAAGAAGCGGTGCGGGAATTGAAAATTTCGCAGGGGCAGACTCTTAGTCAGCAGGGTCGTTGCAGTCTGTTGATGACGGGGAGTCTAACCAGCAGAACCAGATGGAACAACAAAGCACGGCGTGTCTGGACTTTACACAGAACAGGTGTGGTCGTCAGAATGGATAGTCGAGGAACGTTTTGGCAGAAAGAAGTTAGTCGCTCCGCATTTAGCGGAGGATTTGTCGTTGGAACAAGGGAAGGCCAACAGGCCAGTCATGGGTTTAATTCAGTTCAGTATCGACGTAGATGACCTCGTCGCCCGGGAAGAAATCGGGAAAGCGGATTTCGTCACTTTTGATGGGCGAGTGATCGCGACTGACACGGTGCTCAAAAACGATCGGCTGGCGTGTGTACGTGATCGCACTGACAGCAGCAAATTGCGACTGCTTTGTAATCTCGGCGATCGTCAGGTGGTGACGCAGACAACGTCCCTTCGAGAATCACAAAACCTGTACCCGTTGGAAATTGAGCTCGCGCGCGGGGAACTGTACCGGCTGCGCAACTTCTATTTTCTGTGGACCGGCGCGGGGCTGAAGTCGAATCCGGTGCTTGATCAGAAAATCGCCGAAGCACAAAAGCTGTTTTGCTCTGCGATCTTTGCCACCGATGGGCCGGCCTTCGCGATGAAGTCGCTGGAACTGACACAGGCCGCCGTGGACATGCTGGTGCGGGAGTATGTGAAGCAGCGGATTACGTTTCGACAGCAACGCATTCAACATTTTCCGATGTCCGTCGGTTGCCGCCTGTCTGCAGTGCCACCGAAGCCGGAAGAATTCCTGGAGACCTTTACTGGAGTGCTGATCAAAACGCGGTGGCGGGAACTCGAACCGACTGATGGCGATTACCATTGGGACGACCTTGATGCTCTCGTCGACTGGACATGTTCCAACGGACTGTTCTGTATCGGTGGGCCCCTGCTGGACTTGTCGTCCAATTGTTTCCCGGAATGGATGCAGCCGTGGAAGGGCGACTTGAAGAATTTGCAGTGCTTTACCTCAGACTTCGTGGAAACCGTAGTCAGTCGTTATGTCGGAAGAATTCGCCATTGGGAGGTTGTGTGTGGGGCAAACTGTGGTGGCTCGAATAATCTGTCGGAAGAAGATCGACTCAACCTGATCGTCCGTGCCATCGATGCAGCTCAGGAAGTTGACGAACAGATTCAGATCAGTCTGCGCGTCATTCAACCGTGGGGCGAATACCTGAGCACAACGGAAAACAGGCTCGCTCCAATTCAGTTTGTCGACACTCTGCGTCGTAGTGGAGCGACGATATCTGAAGTGAATCTCGACCTGCGGTTCGGATCTGGCGATCTGTGCAGTATGCCGCGCGACATGCTGAATGTCTCGCAGCTGCTGGACCACTGGTCGTTGTTGCAGCTTCCGTTGAACATCATGGCCGCCCTGCCCGAGACGTCACACCCCGCATTGTGTGAGAACCTTGGTAAGCAGGTGGCATGGCAAACTCAGCAGATGGAGCAACTGGCTTTGATGTGTCTTGCCAAAGAACGCGTGACAGGCTTCTACTGCCTGAACTGGGCGGACTGCACTGTTCACGACCAGCCACTTGTTGACATGAACGAAGCTCTGCACCCTGCAGTCAGCAGAATCGCTGCCATGGAACGCTTGCACTGGCCGGTTTCGCCATAGTCTCCGTAATGAATTATGCGAGCCTCGAATCCAATGGTCGTAGCTGCCGTCGCCAGACGGCAGCTGCAAGGTTGCATGGGAAAACCTCGCCGATGGCGTCGGGTTAAACGAACGATTCAGCAACACTAACCTAGAATCGCTTCTCGAGACCGAACGCGATCCCATGAGCAAGATAGCCGGATTCTTTTAACAGCACTGATGGTTGTTGCGGACCAGTGAAGGGAACGGTTTCCGGAGGCAGCAGATTAGGATTGACGTTCGTGTCAATTTGTTCTGTCGCTCGCAGTACTTTGCTCCAGTAGAACACGTTGTAGCCAACCGTCATATCCCATCCCCAGGGAGTTTCAAAGCCTATCTTGAATTCAGCCTGCGGCATCACGGAGAAGCGATTTCGACTGATTGCTGTCGAATTGGTGCGTTGTGCAAGGAGACCGCCAGGAAAGTGAGTTGTTGCTCCCTGACTCGTACGCTTGGTGGTGTCTCCAAAACTTTCCAGTTCCTGTCGTGTCATTCCCAATGCGAGCCCGAGGTTGCCCTGAATGAATCCGCTGTTGGTCTGGCGCTGCAATCGAACTCCCACTTCGCCTCCCAGGAATGCGTTATCCGTTTTGAAAGAATCTCGCAGCACGTTTTGAATACCGGACTGGTTTCCAGTGATGTACTCTTGCATAAAGATTGCGTCTTTCAGCGACGCAAAGCGTGGGCCAGCCTGAATGACGGCTGAATACTGATCTCTGGTGTCACCGCATCCCGGCTCTTCTTCGGCCAGGCGGTACAGGTGTGCGGCGGCGGAGTACATTCGTGATTCGCCGTGAATTCTCAACTGGCCTGTAGCAATACCCGGGAAACTGAAGAGTTCCGCATTTTGCTGGCCTGTGAGTGAGTCAGTGAATGGGCGACCTAGAATGGTTGTTCCATCGGAACCAATCAGGAAGTTTTCGTTCTGAATACCGAGCCGAAACACTTCAAAGTTGATCCCACTGCCGCAATCGATTGTCTTGCCACCTCGAATTCGAAATCCTGCCGACGCACCGTCAAACAGATCGCCACCGTCAAACAGATCGCCACCGCCGAACAGGACACTGGTGTTCGGCAGCCCCAGCACTCCGGCATTTGACTGAAGCGTACCTGCCGAGCTTTGCGTTGCCAGCGCAGGTGTCCGGGATCCACTTGTCCACCACGCCAAACCTTCCAACGTAACCCAGCGGTCAGCAGAACAACCGTCGCAGCATGAGCTGTTGAAGTCACAGAATTGCTCGTTAGAACAACCGTCGCTGCCGCTAAACGCTCCAAAATCGTCGGTAACATATTCGGGCATTGCGATCTGAGGTTGAGTGTATGAAGTTTGCGTCACTCGATCGATCAGCGATCGTCGTTGTTCCACCGGCTGTGTGGGTTGATGATGAATGACCCGTTGCGTCAGCACTGGATCCACTTGTTGACGCTGGCTCCGACAGTATTCACATTGGCATTCGCCGTCCGTTGAAGACGCCACGGGAGCGGCATGAGCCTGAGTAGAAGACACCTGCCGTACCAGACGCGGCTGACTTACAGGCCTCGCTGGCTGATAAAAGAGGGGACGTGTTTTAGGAACGGTCGCGTTTGGCTGACGCGGCGGCTGAAACGCAATTGCGGTGTTCAGAAGCAACGGTGCAAGTAATAACGGGGTGAGAATTCGAAACATCGAATTGCCTCTGAAGAATGTAGGGCGTCGTCGGCCGGTGAATGGATGGTGCGATTTGTTCACAGTCCAGAGACTGGAGCATGATTGACGCCTGAAACCTGGTCAACACGGATACACTGGTACCAAACCGAAATCACAATCGCTATTTCCAGGCGGGGAGGGGCCGTGATCTTCCAAGGCGCAATACGTGCATTAGCCACTCAGCACCGGCACATTCTGCTATTCGAACAAAGCCAGCGGCACAGTGGCTCATGACCGTGCCCCGGCTACTCGACCCAGCGTAATGATCTCTCCAGAGCTTTTTGCCATCCGGCTCGGAGCTTCTCCACGTCGGTCTTCTTCATGCTGGGTCTGAATTCTCGATCCACCTGCCATTGCGTGGCGATGTCAACGCGACTCTTCCAAAAGCCTACTGACAGCCCCGCCAGATACGCAGCGCCCAGTGCCGTGGTTTCGAGTACTTTAGCACGAACCACAGGAACTCCCAGAATGTCCGCCTGAAACTGCATCAGGAGATTGTTGGCTGACGCTCCGCCATCCACTCGCAGCGACTTAATCTTCAAACCGGAATCAGCTCGCATTGCATCCAGAACGTCAGCGACCTGGTAGGCGATGGACTCCAGAGTCGCCCGCGCAATATGCGCGCCCGTTGCTCCGCGTGTTAATCCCCCGATGATGCCGCGTGCATAAGGATCCCAATGCGGAGCCCCCAGACCGGCGAATGCTGGCACCAGATAAACGCCACCATTGTCCTCCACCTGAAGAGCAAGCTGCTCAACATCAGAGGACTTTCTGATGATCTTTAAGCCATCACGAAGCCATTGAACAGCGGCTCCGGCGATGAATACGCTGCCTTCCAGTGCGTATTCCGTGCGGTTTCCGATTTTCCAGCCAACCGTTGTCAGCAAGTTGTTTTCTGAAGCCCTTGGTTCTGTGCCGATGTTCATCAGCATGAAACATCCAGTGCCGTAAGTGTTCTTCACCATTCCTGGTTTTGTACACATCTGACCAAACAACGCGGCCTGCTGATCACCGGCGATCCCGGCAATGGGCACCGCACCGCCCAATAGCGATGGACTTGTTTCGCCGTACACTTCACTGGAAGAACAAACCTGCGGAAGAACTGAACGTGGAACGTTCAACGCCTTCAGCAGATCGGTGTCCCATTCCAGCGAATGAATATTAAACATCATTGTTCGACATGCGTTTGACACATCCGTCACATGCACCGCACCGGCATCTGCTTTGCCCCCGGTTAGCTTCCAGATCAACCAGGAATCGATTGTGCCGAAGGCCAGGTGGCCCGCTTTGGCCATGTCTCGCAGCCCCGGAATATTTTCCAGCAGCCACGCGACTTTGGTTCCGGAGAAATACGCGTCGATCACAAGTCCGGTACGTTGCGAAAAGTCGGCCGCACGTTTTCCTTTACGCAGTTGATCACACTTCGCGGCGGTGCGACGATCCTGCCAGACAATGGCGTTGTGGACCGGTTTGCCCGTGCGGCGGTCCCACATGACCGCGGTTTCACGCTGATTCGTGATTCCAATGGCAGCGATATCCTTCGCTGTCAGCTTCGCCTTGCGAATTGCCGCACGAGCCACCGCGAGCTGCGTAGTCCAGATTTCTTCAGCATCGTGTTCGACCCAGCCTGATTGCGGAAAATATTGAGTGAACTCTTTCTGAGCGACAGCGACGATATCACCGGCGTGTGAAAATACGATCGCCCGAGAACTGGTTGTTCCCTGGTCCAGTGCAAGTATGAATGACGACATGATCAAGGTCTCCCTGCTTGTTTACAAATTTCAGATCTCAGACTTTCGGTTTTTTCGATTTCAGATTGCTTACATCCGTATCACTGACCGCGCGCGGAGTTCTTCCAGACGAAGATATCTTCCGCTCGAAGACGCAGGTAGCTTTCGTAGCGTCTGCTGTGAATCAGCCCCTCCGTAACCGCATCTTTGACGCCGCAGTCTGTTTCGTGAGTGTGGCCGCAACTTGGATAGCGGCAGTAAGAAACGAACGGGCGGAATTCGATAAAGTAGCCGTCTACTTCATCCATGCCGATGTCCCATAATTCGAACTGTCGAATCCCCGGCGTGTCGGCCACCCAGCCACCGTCTGCCAAAGGCAATAAACGACTGCGGCGAGTCGTATGAGTTCCTTTGCTGCTGGAGTCGCTGACATCTGCGGTGCTGAGATGCAATCCCTCGTCGACCCTGTTCAACAAGGAAGACTTGCCGACTCCACTTTGGCCACTGACCGCTGTTTGCCGACCCACCAGATAGCTGCGAAGTTGATCAATCCCACGACCGTCATGCGAACTTGCCAGCACCACGGGATATCCGATTCGGCCATACATATTGGCGGCCTGCTGCACATCGATCGGATCGACAAGATCAATCTTGTTAATGCAGATGACGGCCTTTACCCCGTGCCGTTCCGCCATCATCAAATAACGGTCGATCAGATTTGTCTTCAAATCCGGTTCGGCCACAGACGTGACGATCAACACCTGATCGATATTCGCCACAATCATGTGTTCGCGGCGATGGCTGTTGCGAGACAACACTCCATGTCGTGGCTCGATCCGTTCGATGACGCCCTGATACGAGTCGCCTTCCTGACGAAACAGCACGCGATCTCCCGTCACGACGACGTTCCGACTGTCCCGCGCCAGAGTTCGCAGGACTCCGCGAATTGAGCATTCGAAAGTCACCCCCGTGGCTTCGCACTGCACCTGACACGCCAGACCGACAAAACTGGTGACGCGTCCTGTCAGACAGCCCTCCGGATCAACAACTCGCACCAGTTGGTCATCTTCGGCTTCAACTCCAACAACCGTTCGCCGGCGCGACAAAGAACCTTTGCCAGTGATCCGCTCGCCGTAGCTGGCGTCTTCAGCGGCCACTTCGTCGCTTAACAGTTCGTGAGTCAGGTTTTGATCGCGTGTCCGTACCTGTTTGTTGCGACGGATGTCCACGCGGATCTTTTGACCGCTTCCGGGGGCTCGCTTCTTTTTGCCTTTTCCGCCTTTCTTTGCCATGGCAGCATGATATCGAATCAATTCCGGAAAAGCAGCTGTATTCGATAGCCGCTGAGCGACGATACGTGGCCGCCCTCACCTGCCGTCGCTCTGCGGTATTTACTTTGTCTGAAACGTTTCGCTCATCACCACGGACTCGACCAGCGATCGCATGCCGTAATCTGATTTTTCGGACGCCGCCACAATTTCGGCAACTGCCTGACGGTCTGCAAACTCGCAAGCCGCACCTGTGCCGTAGGCCAGCAACTTCCTGACAAAATTACTGGCCAGCCCAGCTTTGTCCCGCAGCACAAGCGTCTTGAATTCCTGCAGCGTCGCGAACTTGCTGCCGTCAGGCAATTCGCCGGATGGATCAATCGGGGGAACGGGCTCTTTGCGTTTTTTAGTCTGGGTGCGGTACGTCTTGCGCCAACGCCCGGATGGATCGAAGTTCTCCAATGCGAATCCCGGCGGGTCGATGTTCACATGACACGAAGCACAGCTGACGTCGGACTTGTGTTTCGCCAGCATCTCGCGAATCGTTGTCGCTCCGCGAATATCCGGTTCGATCGCCGGAACACTCACTGGCGGAGGAGGAATATCAACACCCAGCAGACGCTCAGAAACCCACACGCCACGCAACACGGGAGACGTTGTTGTTCCGTTGGCGGTGACTTTCAGAATCGCGCCCTGCGTCAGCAGCCCACCGCGTGTGTCTTCCGAGCGAAGCTGAACCTTGCGAACGTACTCACCGGACACGCGATCGATGTCGTAGTATCTTGCCAGACGACTGTTCAAGAACGTGAATTTCGAATCAATCAGATTGCCGATGCCAGCGTTGCGATCCAGCATCTCCTGCAGAAACGCGTGAGTTTCCTCGACCATCGATTCCTGCACGATGATGTCGAACCCACCGTACAACTTTCGATCGGGTTCGGTAAAATCAATTTCGCTGAGGTCCAGCCACTGATAGGCGAAGTCCTTCACAAAGTCCTGACCACGTTCGTCCTGCAACATTCGTGACACCTGTAGTCGCAGGACGTCCGGCTCATGCAGTTTTCCGGATTTTGCCTGCCACATCAACTTTTCATCCGGCATCGTATTCCACAGCATATAGCTGAGACGTGACGCCAGCGCAAAGTCATCCAGCGTGCCGGATTCTTCCTGGAAGTGCAGAAACCGGGGCGAACACAAAACCGCTCGATAACCACCCCGCAGCGCCTGCATCAACGACACCTTTTGATCCAGATTGCCGACCACCATTTTCACAAACGGAGCGATTGCTTCCTGACTCACCGGGCGGCGAAATGCCCGCTCTGCGAAGCGACGCATCAATCGACCGGCGTCTTTTCGTGGTGCTGCGGATACTAATCGCGGATTCTTACCGTTCTTTTCGGGATCGACTTCGAGCTCACCGAGCAACAGCTGCCGAACGGTTTTGTTATCCGGGCCTTTGTGAATCCGCTGCAGTTCCATTTCGCTGATCGCAATGCCGGGCACATTCTGAGGCTCACCTTCGCCGGCCCCAATCTGACCGCCCTCGAACTTCGCCTTCTTCAGCGTCGCATCGCCCGGTCGCACTTCAAACATGTCACCCTCGTTCAGCCACGCGTCGAAAGTCCACTCCAGCGGTTTTTCAACAGCTTCGAATGCTCCGCTCCAGGCGAGCATCGGAGCTCCGGAAACACAGGGGCCAGTGCGAACTGTCGACCAGACACCATGCTTTTCAGGGACATTCAGCCCGGCGACTTTCATCTTGATTCGATACCAACCTGGCTTTCGCGCCGTGGTGACAGGTAAACGACCGTAGAAGATCGTATTGTTGCTCCAAACAACGGCTTTGCCATTCAGCATCTCGGGCTCACGACACCGCCGCCTGGAATCCTTGCGCGCAATCTCCTCAGCCGTCAATGGCTTCGTCCATTCGTCCGGCTCACTGGCGCACGCGCGACGGAACGCTTCATCCAGCGCCGTATCAACGACTGACAAATGTGTTTGCAGCTGGAAGTGAGAAATCGACTGGCCCGCGGCCACGGTGTTAAATCCGTCTGTCCGCGGTTCGTCCGGCATCAGAGTCGCCAGAGGAATGTCGATGCCAAGGACGTCCTGCAGCGTTCGTTCGAGCTGCAGGTTGGTCAACCTTCGCGCTCGCACGCGTCCCAGCGTTTGGAACTCGTGGCG
>CALFOL010000798.1 GCA_937919915.1 uncultured Planctomycetaceae bacterium | reverse complement strand
GAAAGGAAAGAGGCAAAGCGCCGGATGGAACGATCACTTCCTCGCCCAAGTACTGAAAATTCAGCAGTGAAACTTCGCGCCCCCTCTGACGTTCGTACACCCCAGCGAAGCGCGCAACCGAGGAGGTTGTGAAAGCAATCGGCTGTTTCGTCTATGCAACATTTCGTAAAAACACGGAAGACATCAGGGATTGAATTTGTTTTGGAGATTTTACGATTGGGTCGTTGCATCAGCCTACGTCGACTCATGACAATCAGCCGCACCTAATGGCGAGCTTTTAGCGCCGTGAGAGTTGGTAATTCGGCACGTCAGTTTAGCGTGAGGTTCCTCCAACATGTTTTCCGGCATACTGGCTTTCGTCTCGGCTTTGATTGCGAGCGCCGTAGTTGCCCCTCTCTGTGCTCGGGTGGCTGTGCGACTTAACGTGGTAGACGCTCCGGACGACGAACGCAAACTTCACAAGGTGCCCATTCCACTGACGGGCGGCCCAACGCTTTTTATCTCAAGCGTTCTTGCGGTGATACTGACGCTGATTTGGTATCCGGACCTTCTCAAATCGACGGCTCACGATGCGAATTTTCTCGTCGGGCTGTTCGTTTCCGGGGGGGGTGATCGTTTCACTTGGTGTGATTGACGACCGCTTCGGCATGCGAGGCCGACAGAAGCTGCTCGGGCAACTCGTTGCAGCGTCAATTCTGTTACCCACAGGTATCATTATTCGTGAAGCCAGTGTTTTCGGCATCCACATTTCGTTCGGTGATCTTGCGCCGCTGGTCACTTTGCTGGCACTGGTGGGTGCCATAAATGCATTGAACCTGATAGATGGCGTGGACGGTTTGGCCTGCACGACAGGCATTGTCCTGAGCCTTTCCATCGCAGCCGTCACCTTCATTTACGCCGGGCGTCCCGATGGACTGTTGATTTCCATGGTGCTCGCTGGTGGGCTGAGTGGATTTCTGATTTACAATTTCCCACCGGCTCGCATGTTCCTGGGGGACTCCGGGAGCATGTTGATAGGGCTCATTCTGGGTGCGGTGGCCCTTAAATGTTCATTGAAAGAATATACGGCGACAGCATTGCTGATGCCGACCGCAATCTGGGCCATTCCACTGTTTGACACGTATCCATGGCAGTGGTTCGAAGGAAGCTTACGGGACGCAGCATCTACGTTCCTGACAGCGGACACCTGCACCACTGTCTCGAACGCAAAGGGGTTAGTGGAGGATGGCTGTTGGTTATTGTCGCGGCGCTTTGTGGACTAACAGGGGTCGGTGCCATTGCGGCGACATTGATGAAGAATGACTTTATTGCCGTAGTCGGTGTGGTGACTGCTCTGTCATTGCTGGTGGTGACTCGGTCGTTTGGTCACACAGAATTTCATTTGATGTCCACTCGACTGCGGCGACTTGCGGGATCGATGACAAGCTTTTCTGCCCCCGTGCAAACGGTGTTGCATGACGAAAAGCTGCACTTGAACGGTGACCACAACTGGAAACTCCTCTGGGAAACACTGACGGAATTCGCACAACGGTTCGAAATGGACAGCGTCGAACTGATGGTGCATCTGCCGCGGATCGGCGAGGAGTATCATGCCAGTTGGAAGCGGAAAACGCACACTCCCAATCACGATGAATGGAAGTCGGAAATTCCGTTAATTGTGCACGATATGCGGGTCGGTTATATCCGGGTGGCGGGTGCAGTCGGAGAAGGATCGATCTGCAAATGGATAAGTGACGTCATCGGTGGATTGGAAGGGTTCGAATCAGAACTTGTTTGTCTGATCGAAGATCTGCGCCGCGAGAAACCAGCGGACCGAGAAGCCGCATTGACCGAGACGCATTATGAATCGTTACTAAACTGATCTGTCTATATTTTTCGACAGGCTACCTGGAGACCGGTGCATCCGCTCATTGGGACACAATGACAGGACAGGCGGGGTCGCACGTCTTCGAAGAAGGCGTGTCGCGAAGCGATCGGAGTAACAGTTTAGAACAGCTGCAACTTGCAAAGCGGGTTAAACGATCACTTCGTTGGCAGCTCAACACACTCGGCTTCGATTTCGCTGCGGATCAGCAGCTTGTTGCCATAGACGCACAGCGTGTTCCAGCAAACTCCGTCGATTAACTGCAGCGTGCCAACTTCCTCAAACTTCTCCGGCGACGCATGAAACACCAGCAGCTCCCCCGACTCACTGATCAGCAGGATGTCTTCGCCGGCCAGCAACATCTGACCGTGACCAAACCGACCACGGTGCTTCCAGATTCGTTCGCCATCCGACAGCCGAGCGCACTCAAGAAACCCATTGGACAACGAATAGGCGTGGCCATTCAGGATCACGGGGCTCATCAGCTTCGTCTTCAGTGCCCGTGTGTTGTTCCACAAACTTTTTGCTGACAATTGACCGTCCGCATTGGTCAGCTGAATCAGTTCGCCGCCGCCGTCAGGATAACCTTTTGAGGTCAATACCTGGTCAGCAGACACAACCGTTAGCTGACTCGTGTTGGCTTCTCCATCACTCTTTCCCGGCCGGGCGAACTTCCAGAGGGCTTTGCCGGATTCCGGATCAAACCCCATCGCGAAGTTCTCACACGTCATCAGAATCTGGTCGACTCCTGCAACATTGGCCAACGTTGGTGAACCATAAGCGATCATTTCGTCGCCGCCTTTCCACCTTAATTCTCCCGTCCGGCGATCAAACGCCAGCAGCGAATGCATCTCACCGTCTATGGGACCGCCACCTGGAATAACAACCAGATCATCGACAATCAATGCGGCGCCAGAGCGTCCCCAAGCCAATCGCGTATTGCCTTCGTAAGTCACTGTTTGGCCGTCACCATCGATTGCAGTCGTCAGTTCGATACCAAGCAACTCGTTCAGGTCGACTTCCCACGCAACGGTTCCGTCGCTTCCGTTCAGGCAAACGAAATGTCCCACGGCACCGATGGCGTAGACAAGCCCTTCGTGAATTGTAGGAGTCGCTCGTGGACCGACGCGGCCAAGGTTCATGGCGTCTCGATGACGCACTGGATGTGCATGCAGCCACTGCAGCGAACCGTCGTCGATGCTGTAGCACGTCACGCACTCCATGTTCTGGCGCTGTTCCATCGTAACAGCAAAGCCGTTTCTGGCCGCGAACCCGGACCAACCTTCTCCAATGGGCTGCTTCCACAGAACCTTCGCTTCCGCCAATCGCGTGCCATCGACCAAAAAGCCGTCAGGAGCTGTCGAGTCCTGTGTCGGACCCAGAAAGCGTGGGAAGTCGTTGGGTGTTTCTGAAGTCAGATCCACCACCGTTTGTTCGACGGCAGGAAGTTCCAGCTGAGTTTCCCAGATCGGTTCGAAACGCTGAATCGTGACGTCGCCACCCAGAACAGGACGGAAGATTTTCACGAACAATACAGGCATCGAAATCAGCGCAATGCTGGCCAGGATTCTCGCCGTCCATCTCCAGCGGCTGAAGAATAGAAACCACCCAATCCACAGCAAAATCAAAAGGGTGCCGCTTGCCATACTGGCGACCATGATGACATCCAGGCCGACAGCAAAACTGTCATCCAGTTTGCTGGAAAAGCGGAACGCCAGGAACACAGCCCCAATATGCAGAAACGTCAGCACCAGCATCATGGACGGGAAGCGTGCTTCACGAATCGCACTTTGCTCAGGCGGAGTGTTCTCTGGCGGTTCGGTGTAGGGTGTCTGCTCTTCTGCGGTCATCAATCGATCCTGAGTTAACCAGCGTGTCTGCCCATACGATTCGAGCGTTCTTGCGGAATATTAGACACGACACGTATCCCCTCGAATGTTTAGCCTCGAGTCTTACGCGGAGTTTAATCAGCAGAGGGAAAAGAAGAAGGGGCAGAAGTGGTGTTTGATGGGCGACGGGTGTAGGCGCAGATTGTTGCAAAGGGTTTCGGCTGGCCTCGGGCGGGACCGAGCGGAGCGAAGGAAGCCCCGGATATCACTGCTGGCGAGACATGTGAATCGACATAACCAGCCCAACACGCCTTCCAGAGTGATGGGAAAAAGGATTCCGGGACTCCCCTGGCCTGTTGAGGCCCATTTCTGAGGGAGAGTTACGGAATGCGGCCAATTGTCGCCCACTCTTCCCCGGATCCTGCTCCGTACAGTCGTGCACCAATCTCCCCAACATCTGCGAAATCGAATCTGCGCCGGCTGCATTCTGCTGACGGTGATCGTGCTGTCGTGGGCTGGATTGGGACAGCGTTTGTTGACGCGTCCCTTGTGGATGGACGAAATACACAGCTGGCTGCTGATCAGCGATGCCGACGTCGGGCACGCGATGTCCGCACTTGCTGACGGAGCAGACTACAACCCGCCGACCTACTACCTTGTGGCTCGCTCGCTGGCAGTATTCGGGCCCATCACGGAATACCGTTTACGGCTATTGTCGCTGCTCTTCACCGCTGCGACCGCGTTGGCCATCTATCTGATGTTAAGCCGACGATTCACCGCAGCGGCATCCGTCGCCGCCACGTTGTTTGCCACCGGTCATCAACTGCTGGTGCTGCAATCGACAGAGACACGTTTCTACGCACTCTGGATCTGCCTGTCGATGTGGTACTGCTGGCTGCTCACCAAAGACGTCGACGGTAAGATCGCAACGATCATTCAACGCATCAGTCTGGCGATCATTGCGGTGGCAATCTGTACAACGCACTACTTCGGCATAATTTCTGTGGGTCTCGTCACAACGGTCTGGACGATCTGTCAGCTGCGAAACCGTTGGGCGCTGATCCTCGGCAGCCTTCTGACATTGTGTTGCGTGCTTACAGTCGCCTGTTGTCTGCCGATGCTGTCCGGGCAAAAAGTGGCTCTCACATGTGCGACATGGGTCAAGCCACCCACGATTGCCACCAGCACAGATTACCTGCTGCAATTCCTGCCCATGCTGCCGTTCGGCTTGTGTATCGCGGCCGCCGCTGCAGGTTGGGTTAGCCGACAGCAGGCACTGCACGCCGATGAATCTCAGGAATTCGAATTTCCACAACCAGCAGCCTGGGGAATGGAGAACACCGTGCTGATCGCATCTATCCTGATGCCGTTGGTGCTAATCGCATTCTCCTGGATTGTGCAGCCGGCACTGGTCAACCGTTATGCAATCATCGCTGTCGTCGCCATGGTGCCAATCTATGTTTGGTTGCTGTCACGAGCCACCGAAGCGATTCAAAACACGTGCGTCGGCATCGCTGCTGTGATGGTTGCCTTTTCTGTCCACAATGGCAGTGAGACGTGGGAACACAACCTGCGTAGCCAATTCGAATTGCAACAGTCACTGGCCGCACTACCGGACGATGAAGTTGTCGTGTTCGAAGATCGAATTGACTTCTGGCTGCTGCAGCAGATGGAAACGACAAGTAGAAAGCCGGCGTGGTTCCAGGTAGACCTCGAAACCGATGACCTCGCTCGCCCGTCAAACCTCAGAACCGTCCAGCGCGACGTCGGACGGCGAACGCAGAAGTGGTATCCTGACCGATTTCCAATGAAGGCGTTAAGCACACTGACAGACCTTAACGAATTCGTCGTCGTGCCCTACGTCGATAGACCATTTGGCGAACTCCGATTTCCTGATGGTTATGAATCGCAGCGAATCAATGACCGCATGTTTCGACTCCGCAGGACTCCGCTGCGAACCGCGGTCGCCAATGGGGAAGACTCCCACAAAATCGGTCAATAAGCAGTTCTCCTGCATTTCGTTGAGGGCATCGTTCATCAAATAATTGGGTAAGGGAGTGACATTGCCACTCCCCTGCCGTTACCGCGATGAGGTTGTGTCCCCATGTTGCCCGCCGTGCGGCTTTCCCGCAACGGTCCTGCGGAAAGCGCTCCGAGAGGAGAACTTCACGATTCGGAAACACTTTGTCACCAATCACGTTCAATCACGTTGATGGTGCTCGCACCGCAGCACGAAGCGCAAGTAAGTGAATTTTCAGCGTTTCTGGTAGTTCACTCGCTGGCGATTCGTGCTGGTAGAATTCGCAACCTGCAACACGGCATGGCCTTTGGCCGTCGAAACCGTTCGGTTTTCAATTGTGATTCGACTCAGTAACCTGCGCAGCGAATGCCTTCTGACCACCGCTTGTTTCCGACCAGGGTTTCGATGCTCAATTCATTTTCTCGCCTGCTGCTGATTCTCTGCTGTACCACTTCCTTGATTGCGGCGGACGAAGCCAAGCCCCACGCCGTGTTTGTCGTCGGCACGCCTCACTACAATCCCGCCGGCACAATCCCGGCGTTGGCGAAGCAGTTAGAGCAACTGGGGTTCCGGACAACCGTGGTGCTGCCGCAGGAGAACCCGGAGAAAAACCCGAAGGGGTTGTCAGGGCTGGTAGCTTTAAACACTGCCGACGTGGCAATCTTCTACCTGCGATTTCTGACGCTGCCGGATGCACAACTAAAGCTGATCACAGACTACGTAGAATCCGGCAAGCCTGTGGTGGGTTTTCGCTGCACTTCGCATGCGTTCCTTTACCCCCGAGACAATCCCAATTCAAAGTGGAACGATGGATTCGGCCGTGATGTGCTGGGATCGAAGTACTACATCCATTTGCAGGGCACCACAACGGTGGCCGTCAACGCACCAGCGACAAAACACACAATCCTGACGGGACTGAAATTCGATCAGCCACTGACGGCTGCTGGCGCGTTGTACCTTGCCGATCCCCCAGCAGACGCGGAAGTCCTGCTGGGAGGAATTGGCACGACTAAGAAAACAGGCACCGTCACGAATGCTTTCGGCACCCATGAGCTCGCCGCCACGATGACTCAACCAGTCGCCTGGACCTGGAACAACAAGTTCGGCGGCCGCACATTCACCACCACACTGGGTCACCCGGACACCTTTGGTGACAAAAGATTCGTGCGATTGTTCCTGAACGGAATCTGCTGGGCAGCCGGGCAGGAGATTCCGCAGCGACTTAAAGTCAAACCCATCAAGCCGAACGGCAAAGAACATGCTGACGATCCACGTGTCGCCAACATGAAGGATGCAAAGAACACGACGATCGCAAAGCCGGAACCGACCGAGGATCCGGAATATCTGCAGTACGGAATTTATGCGAAAACGGCTCCGCACGCTGCGGCTGCTGAACCAGTGGTCACAACCCTGCCGCTGCAACTGCGCCAGGGAGAACGCATCGCTTTGGTTGGCAATACGCTGATTGATCGCAGCCATCTGTTCGGCTACTTCGAAACCATGCTGCACCAGCGATACCCTGACCACCAATTGATCGTTCGCAATCTGGCATGGGCCGCGGACACGCCGGACCTGCAGCCTCGCCCGGAGAATTTTGCGGATCAGGACCAGCACCTGACGCACGAAAAGATCGACACCGTGTTTGTCGGCTACGGCTTCAATGAATCCTTTGCGGGCGCGAACGGTCTTGCAGCGTTCAAAGAATCGCTGACAAAATACCTGCAGACACTGAAGTCCAAAGCCTTCAATGGCAAGACAACGCCGCGGATCGTACTGGTGTCCCCGACTGCTAACGAAGATATTGACGGCGTTCCCGCAGCCATACTGAACAATGCGAATATCCTGATCTACGTCGAAGCGATGCAACAGGTCGCTGCTGAACAGAACGTCGGATTCGCTAATGTCTACAACGACACGCTGCGAGCTTCCACCGATCCGCACAGCAATATCACGCTGAATGGCGTCCACTTGACGGAGGATGGTTACGAAACATTTGCGAGATCTCTGTATCGTCGCACATTCGGCGAAGATGCGTCGGCGATCAACGAAGACCTGAGAGCCAACGTGATCGACAAGAATCGACAGTACTTCCGCCGGTATCGACCGCTGAACACGTTCTATTACACGGGTGGCCGTAAAGCGTCGTATGGCTATCTGGATTTTTTGCCGGCGATGAAGAACTTTGACGTTATGACCGCTAACCGGGATCAAAGATCCTGGGACTTGTCTACTGGCAAGTCGGTACTGAATCAGGTTGATGATTCCAATGTGCCTGTGATGCCCGACAGTAAAGAAGGTCGGGGAGCAAACGCGTGGATGACTGCCGCTGATGAATTGAAATCGTTCGAAATCGATCCGCGTTTTGAAGTCAATCTGTTTGCGGGGGAAGAAGAGTTTCCTGACATCGCCGCCCCGATTCAGATGAGATGGGATGCGAAGGGGCGTCTGTGGGTTGCCTGTTCGACTACGTATCCGCACGTTTATCCGGGGAAAGAGCCCGATGACAAGTTGGTGATCCTGGAAGACACCGACGGTGATGGCAAAGCCGACAAGTCGACCGTGTTTGCGGACAACCTGCACATTCCGCTGTCGTTTGAATTCGGCCACGGTGGGGTGTACGTATCTGATGAGCCGCATCTGACATTCCTGAAAGACACGGATGGCGATGGCAAGGCGGACCTACAGCAACATCTGCTTACCGGGTTTGGAACAGAAGACTCACATCACGCCCTGCACGACTTCGTGTGGACTCCGGACGGCGATCTGGTGTTTCGTGAAGCGATCTTTCATCACAGTCAGGTCGAAACTCCCTATGGTCCGGTGCGACAACAAAACAGCGGCTGGTTTCGTTTCGATCGGCCGACGCATCGTCTCACCAGCTTCGGGACGTATCACAGCACGAATCCGTGGGGCGTGACATTCGACGACTGGGGCCAACACGTCGCAAGTCATCCGATCTATGCCGCGGCGTTTCATGCGCGCGATCCGTCGTACCCCCAGCAACACCCTAAGCCCACAGGCCTGCAGGCGTATTCGGGCACGTGCGGTCATGAGTTCGTTGACTTTGCGACGTTTCCTGACGAGCTAAAAGGACACTTCATCAAGGCCAGATACAAACCTACGAATCGCATCGAAATCCTGAAGTGGACAGAAGGCCCCTTTGGCTTTGAAGAAGAATACGTCAGCGATCTGATTTTTTCGAAGAACCTCAGCTTCATTCCGGTCGACCTGCGGTACGGACCGCGAGGTGCGATGTATGTTTGTGACTGGTACAACCCGGTGAAGGGACATGCTCAGTATTCGCTGCGAGACGAACGACGCGATCGGCATTCCGGCCGCATCTGGCGGATTACAGCGAAGGGAAAGCCTCTGCAACAAATGCCAAAGATCGACGGCGCGAGTGCTGAAGAACTGTTGGAACTGCTGAAACGGCCTGAGTATCGGATTCGATATTTGGCCAAGCGCGAACTGCGAGACCTGGAAGACCGCCGCGGCTTGCGGGGTGCGATCGACAAATTTGTCGACGGTCTTGATCCCGCAGACCCGCGATTTCGACATCATCAGGTAGAAGCCATGTGGGCATATCGCAGTTGTCACTTCGTCGGTCGGACGGTTCCGGGATTTATCGCCACGCAGCCACAGATCAACCCAAGTGGCGCCGGAAACGGTAAGTTACAGGATGCAACACGTTCCGAAAAACTGATTCGGGAGTTGCTGTCATGCGACGAGCACATGGCTCGCGCGGCGGCTGTTGAACAGTTGCGTTATTGGCATCAGGACGTCCCGCGATACGATGACGCCCCGGGTGTTTACAAGCTGCTGGAAGCAGCTGCCAACGATGTTAACGGTATTGTTCGCATGCAGGCGGCGATCGCGTGTACCTATCTGGGAACGTGCGAAGCACTGGATGTGGCCATTCAAACGCTGAATCACCCGGCGGAAAAGCACGTGGCGTATGCGATTCAGTGTTCGCTTGGTTCTGAAGCTCTGAAGCGTCATTGGGAAAACAATCCGAAGTACAACATCGCTCAGATTCTGAAGCGTTTGGCACGCAGCAGCGTACTAAAAGAACCCAGCCCAACGGCAAGTGAGGCTCAATTCGATACGCAGCAGAATCTGAAGACCGTTCGGATTTCCTGCATGCCGGAACGCATGCTGTTTACCGTCAGTCATTTCGCTGTAACAACCGGCCAGCCGGTGAAGATCGTGTTCACCAATCCGGACGCTACGGATCACAATCTTGTGATCGTGAAACCGGGCGCTCTGGAAGAAGTCGGCATGGCAGCGAACGCAATGGCCCGCGACCCGAAGAACGCGAACTCAGACTTCATCCCCAGGGAAAAGAAGTCGCTGATTCTGCAGGCATCGCCAATGATCGGGCCAACTCGCAAGACGCAGGTGCACGTGTTGCGGTTCAAAGCGCCGACAGAACCAGGGATCTATCCGTTTGTGTGCACGTTTCCCGGTCACTGGATCATCATGAAGGGCGACATCGTGGTTGCGAACGATCTGGCTGACGTCGATTCGATGCTGGCTGCTGTTCGTCCGACAATCGTGAAAGACTGGAAGCTGTCAGACTTCGCACAGGTAACGTTGAAGGATGACGAAGAAACGGCCATGAAAGGCATGCAGGCATTTGTGAAAGCGCGTTGCAATCAATGTCACGTTGTTGCCGGACACGGTATCAACCTGGGGCCGGACCTGACCGATGTCGCCAAACGGTTTAAGGGCAGCAAACTGCTGCAGCAGATTCTGGAACCGTCGTCAGAAATCAACAAGAAGTATCAGACACACCAGTTTCAGTTGGACAACGGAAAATCAATCGCCGGAGTCATCCTGCAGGAAACTCCTGCAGAATTGAAAGTGGTGACCAATCTGTTGAATCCGAACGCGTTTGTACGAATCAACCGCAAGGAGATTGAGGAACAGGTGGCTTCGAGAGTTTCAGCGATGCCTGCGGGACTGGCAAATGTGCTGACGGAGTCAGAGATTCGGGACATGCTCAGCTTTCTGGAAACCGGCGGTTACAAATTGCCGGCACATCTAAAGCATGATCACGAACACAAAGCCGAACAAGCTCCGTAAACGCAGCGGCAGCGGCACAAGACCTCATAGTCGTTGTCGGTCTCTCTGTCTTTCGACGCTGCGGACCGAACAGCAATTGTACTGAACACCATGCGTCAGGAATTACCGTGACGTCGTCACCTAAGCCCAAATCCTACATCATAGAATCTCTCACTATGCGCGCCGATTTCATCTTTCGTTTTGCGGTGAGTTTTGCGTGTTTTACGCCGACGTATTTGCTGCCGGTTGTCTCAGCTCAGCAGCCGCGAGTCTATCGTGACCGCGTGCAGCCAAACTGGTTCGCGGATGACACTCTCTTCTGGTACCGCGTCGATTTGCCCGACGCGCAAAAAGAGTTCGTCCTTGTGGACGTCAAGGTGGGACAGCGTAGGCCGGCTTTTGACCACGCCAAAATCGCGGAACTTCTCACGAAAGCGACGTCAAAGACTGTTGAGTCGGCGAAGTTACCAATCGATTCCATTCAGCTCACTGACGATCTGAAGACGCTGGAACTGACAGGCCGTGGCGGCGTGTGGCGCGTCGACCTTGCGACCTGGACGATAGAAACGCTAAAGAACGGCGATGTTAGCCGCCGTCCGACAGGCTTCTTTCTTCCCCCACGCAAGTCAGTTGGCCGCGGCGGCGATGTTCAGCTGGAGATCCGAAACGAAATGGAAGTTGACGTCGAGCTGCTGTGGATCGACACACAGGGGCAGCCGCAGTCTTATGGCAAGCTGACCGCTGGCAAGCAAAAGAGTCAGCACACTTACGTCGGCCACGTCTGGTTGTTGAACGCTGGCAAGACGCCACTGGCATGCTTTGAAGCCTTCGATGGGCGAAATGAGATTGTCCTGAATGCTGACAGCTTGAAAACAGTCAAGCGTACCGATCGTCCGCGAAAAGAACGCCGCGAGAAAGAGAGACCTCCTGCAAATGGTGCCGCTCGATCACGGGACGATCAATGGGAAGCCTACGTTCAGGATCACAACCTGTGGCTTAAGCCGATCTATGACCAGGCGGCAGAATCGCCGCGGCAGCTTTCCACGGACGCAACAGCGGAACACTCGTTTCACAAAGATACCTCTCGCGCCAGACTTGTGGAGATGGCGTACACTTTGCCGGAAGCACCGCCGGAAACGCCAGATGTTCGCTGGGCGCCGAACGGAAAACATCTGCTGTCCCTCCAGACGACGCGTGTTCCGGAACCTCGCGTGCAGTACATCGAATCGTCACCCAAAGACAGCCTGCAGCCTGTCTTACAAAGTTATCCGTATGCCAAGCCGGGTGATCCGGTGCCGCTGGCGACGCCGCGCCTGTTCAGCACGACGGACGGAATCGAGGTGCAGCTTTCGACCGAGCAGTTTTCGAATCCGTTTAAATTGCAGTTCCTGAAATGGGCCGAAGACAGCAGTCGTTTCTGGCTGTTCTATAACGAACGTGGGCATCAGAATCTTCGCGTGCTTGAAGTGGTAGCGAACAGCGGTGAGGTGCGGACCGTGATCGATGAACTCAGCGACACGTTCATTCACTATTCGACGGAAGGGAAGTTTGTCCTCGAATGGCTGACCGAATCCGAGTTGCTGTGGGCCAGCGAACGATCGGGCTGGAATCATCTGTACCGTTACGACGTGGCGACAGGCAATGTTATCAATCCCGTCACGTCCGGTGAGTGGAATGTGCGGCGGATCGAAGACATTGATCGCGAGGCGGGAGTCGTCTGGTTCTATGCCGTCGGAGTTGTCGCAGGACAGGATCCATATCATGAACACTTTTGCCGGGTCAACATTGACGGCACGGGAATGCAGGTTTTGACCGCAGGCGACGGGACTCATGAAATCGAATGGTCGCCGGATCGATCTGCATTTCTGGACCGCTACTCACGCGTCGATCTGGCTCCGGTGACTGAAATCCGCGATGCCAGTGACGGCCGATTGATTACGGATCTCGAAGTCGGAGACGCATCAGAGATCATCCGGTCCCGCGGGCATTTGCCGGAACGCTTTGTAGCAAAAGGCCGTGACGGAAAAACGGACATCTATGGCATCATTCATCGT
>CALFOL010000797.1 GCA_937919915.1 uncultured Planctomycetaceae bacterium | reverse complement strand
CCACCATCCACAAAAATATTTCCTAAACCGAGTGCCATTGGGCGCTAGCCGCGGGTTTGGTCGCTGGGCCGCGCATCGAATTCACAGGCCCGAGCGTGGCGCCGGCGGCTCACAGAATAACTTTACTGAAACCACCTCCCAATGCTTACGCGTCTGATCGAAATTTCGCTCACCAACCGGATGTTGGTTTTGATTCTTGTCTTTCTGATGGCGTGCGGAGGACTGTATTCGGCCGTTCATCTGCCGATCGACGCTGTTCCGGATATGACCAACGTCCAGGTTCAGGTGGTGACCGACGCGGGCTCGCTCTCACCAGTGGAAGTCGAGCAATACGTGACCTACCCGGTCGAAGCAGTCATGGGCGGGTTGCCGGACGTGGAGGAGCTTCGCAGCGTCTCCAAGTTCGGCATCTCCGTCGTCACGATCGTATTCGAAGAAGGTACGGATATCTATCGGGCTCGCCAGCTGGTCACCGAACGACTCACCGACGCTGCCGACAGCATTCCTGAAGGCTACGGCACACCCGCGATGGGACCGCTGACAACTGCGCTCGGCGAAATTCTGCAGTTTGAAGTTCGCAGCGAAAATCATACGCCCATGGAACTGCGGACGATGCTGGAATGGGATGTTGCTCCGAAGCTGCGAGAAGTCTCCGGCGTAACCGAAATCAACACGCACGGTGGATATTACAAGACATTTGAAGTCCAGCCCAACCCGGACCGACTGACCAGCTATGGGATTTCACTGCAGTTATTATTCGATCGGCTGCAACAAAACAACGCGACCGCCGGTGGTGGCTACGTCGTTCACAACGGCGAACAGCGATTCATTCGCGGCGTGTCGCTGCTGAAGAATGAAGACGACATCCGCAATGTTGTGATTCGTCGTGAACCAGACGGTACCACGATTCTCGTGAAGGACATCGCCAACGTGACGATCGCCCCCATGACACGGCAGGGAGCCGTCACTCGTGATGGTCGCGGTGAAGCTGTCACCGGCCTCGTGATGATGCTGGTCGGCGAGAACTCCCGCGAAGTCGTCGTGGCCGCAAAGCAACGACTTTCCGAAATCGAAAAGACACTGCCGGATGGTGTGACGCTGGAAGTCACCTACGACCGAGCGACGTTGATCGGCAGAACACTGGACACCGTGCTTCGCAATCTGGCTGAAGGTGGCATCTTTGTGATCGTCATTCTGCTGATGATGCTGGGAAGTTTTCGAGCCGGTCTGATTGTGGCTTTGGCGATTCCGCTGTCGATGCTGTTCGCCACAAACCTGATGCACATGTTTGGAATTACGGCGAGCCTGATGAGCCTCGGCGCGATTGACTTCGGCCTGATCGTCGACAGTTCTGTCATCATGGTGGAAAACTGTATCCACCGCCTGTCGCACGACAACAAAGACACGCCGCACATCGATGTTATTCGAGACGCCGCGGTTGAAGTGCGAAAACCGACGATGTTTGGCGAGTTGATTATCTCCGTCGTGTATCTGCCAATTCTGTTGCTCGAAGGAACGGAAGGTAAGCTGTTCCGTCCGATGGCACTCACCGTGCTGTTCGCTCTGGCCGGTTCGATGATTCTGTCGATGACGCTGATGCCGGCATTGGCGTCGCTATGCCTGCCGAAGAAGATGAACGAAAAGGACGTCTTCCTGATTCGCTGGCTGAAAGTGATTTACGAACCGATTGTGACGCGAGCGATCGCTCATCCGTTCGTCACTGTCGTCACGGCCCTTACAGTATTCGCCGTCAGCATTCCCGTCGCCATGAATCTTGGTGCGGAATTCATGCCGCGCCTCGAAGAAGGCGACCTCTTGATCGAAGCGTCACGTCTGCCAAGTGCCACGCTGGAAGGTTCGATTGAAATGTCGACGCAGATTGAACAGATCATCGGCGCGTTTCCAGAAGTTCAAACGGTGTTCAGCAAAACCGGTCGCCCGGAGATCGCCAACGACGTGATGGGCGTGCATCAAACCGACGTGTGGGTGCTGCTGAATCCCGTGCACGAATGGCCGAAACCGAAAACTCGCGACGAACTGATTCAGGAAATGTCGGACCTGCTGAACGACCAGGTTCCGGGAGTTGCTTTCGGGTTTACTCAACCCATCGAAATGCGAGTGGACGAACTCGTGGCGGGCGTTAAAGCCGACGTGGCAGTGCTGCTGTACGGTGACGACCTGCAGGTGCTGGCTGACAAAAGCAAAGAAATCGAATCCGTGCTGCGGCAGATCCCTGGTGCCGTGGATGTGAAAGCCGATTACCAGGCGAACCTGGCAACACTCACGATCAAGACCAGGCCAGAGAAGCTTGCTCTCTACGGCATCGATGCTCAGACTGTGCTGGACGTAGTGTCTGCACTCGGTGGGCATCAGGTTGGCCAGATTTTTGAAGGGCGGTCGCGGTTTCCGATCATGGTCCGAATTCCCGAGGAATGGCGTGGGCAGATTTCGATGCTAAAACAGCTGCCGGTGTCCGAAGCTGGCGGCAAGCCGGTTCCGCTGAGCGAATTGGCTGACATCACGATGGAGGAAACGCCACCGACCATCGAACATGACGCCAACCGACGCCGAACGTTCATCTCCGCAAACGTCCGCGGTCGCGATGTTGCCACGTTTGTGACGGAAGCTCAAAGAACGGTCGATGAGAAGATCGACATGCCCGCTGGCTATGAAATTCGCTGGGGTGGTGACTTCGAAAACCTGCAATCCGCCAGCAAGCGGTTGATGATTATCACCCCGATTGTATTGGTCATCATCCTGATCCTGTTACATACAAGTCTCGGTTCCGCCCGGCTGGCTCTACTGATCTTCTTTGCGGTTCCGATGGCGGCGTCTGGCGGAATCTTTGCACTCTATATGCGAGGCCTGCCGTTCAGTATTTCCGCGGGAGTCGGCTTCATCGCTTTGTTTGGAGTCGCTGTGCTGAACGGGCTGGTCTGGGTGAGCGCTGCCGAACATCTTCGCCACACCGGCATCCCGCTGCTCGATGTCAGCCACGAAACCGCGCTGGCTCGACTGCGTCCCGTATTGATGACAGCCATGGTCGCCAGTCTCGGCTTCCTGCCGATGGCCCTGTCAAACGGCGACGGGGCGGAAATGCAGAGACCGCTGGCCACCGTGGTCATTGGTGGCCTCGTGACGTCAACATTGCTGACGTCGATCGTGATTCCCTGTATCTATCCCTGGTTCGCTCGCGGCCTGCAACGCGTTAAACTGACACACCACGGCGTCCCCGAAGACGAATAGCACCAATCATGCGACATTTCGAAAAGCACCGCACAGAACGAATCGGCTGGCTTCGAGCCGCCGTACTGGGCGCGAACGACGGCATCGTGTCGACGGCCAGCCTTGTGGTCGGAGTTGCCGCTGCGGAACCCAGTCGTGAAAGTATTCTGGTGGCAGGTGTCGCAGGACTGGTCCCGGGTGCGATGTCGATGGCGGCCGGTGAATACGTCTCCGTCAGTTCCCAGGCAGATACGGAAAACGCCGATCTGGATCGAGAGCGCGAAGAACTCGCCACCGATCCCGCACTTGAACTCACAGAACTCAAACAGTTGGGCCTCGCATTACACAACTTCCATGACCTGCACCGGGGTTTCCTACGGGCGTCATGGGCGGAGACACCCGGCGGTACGGAGGAGGCTCGGACGCCAGTGCCACGCTGAATC
>CALFOL010000796.1 GCA_937919915.1 uncultured Planctomycetaceae bacterium | reverse complement strand
GATCCGAAGGTTATTATGTGCGAAAACATATAAGCGACTGCTTATCATTTACCGCCCAGTGTTTAAGGCAAGGACAATTCGCAGACTGTTATGTGCGAAAACATATAAGCGATTGCTTACGTGGCACGGGATTTCTTCAAGAGGCAGGTGGTGCGTCTTCAAAGAAGGCGTATCGCGCAGCGACTGGAAACCGGTCTACGGCGTGTTAACCACAAACGATGCTGCCTTGTTTGACGGTGACGCAGACAGGTTTCCGATCGGCGAGCCGACACAACCTGCCTGAACGGCAAGATGTGCTACCCCGCAATGCGACAATCCTCCCCACGAACGGATGCCCTGACGTGTGACTCCGGTTGCATTTCAGCACGGTGATGCACCACAATCCCCCGATGCTCGAATTTCGTTTCGTCCCCTCAGGTTGTCTCTAAACAATGTCAACGCTCCGCCCACTCTACCTTCTCGCTGTTACCGCATTGCTCGCTCAAACGACGATCGCCCAGGATCTGTTCTCTGGTATCGACCCCGATGGTTTTGACCATACCGTGCGACCGCAGGACGACCTGTATCAACACGTGAACGGTCGCTGGCTGCTGCAGACGCAAATCCCCGGCGACAAGTCGAACTACGGTTCGTTCACGGCACTCGACGACGCAGCTCGGGAGAACATTCGCAGGATCATCGAAGCCGCGGCGGAGAATCCAACAGACGAAAACGGCCGCAAAGTCGGAGATTTTTATCAGAGCTTCATGGACGAAGAGACCATCGACAAGCGCGGTCTGAAACCACTGCAGGACGAATTACAGGCGATCTCAGAGTTGTCCGACATGGAAGATTTGTTCCGCCATCTGGGCTATCTCCAAACTGTCGGCGTTGGCGGGCCCGTCGGCTTCTTTGTTTCGACCGACGCCAAAGATTCGACGCGATACCTTGCCGCGATTGTGCAGAGCGGAACAACACTGCCCGACCGAGACTACTATCTGGAAGACGATGAAAAATACAGCAAGGCGCGTGAGGCTCTGACCGCCTACATCACCAAGCTCTTTTCGCTGGCCGGCGTGCCTTTTTCCGCGACGGCTGCTGAAGACATTCTGAAGCTGGAAACGAAACTCGCGAAGGCTCAATGGACACGCACCGAACTACGAGATGCGGAAAAACGATACAACAAATACAAGGTGGCCGACCTGCCAAATCTGACACCGGGTTTGCCATGGCCCGCATTCTTTGAAGCGGCAGGCGTTCCGGAGCTGGATGAAGTCAACGTGCTGACTCCCAGCTTCTTTGCAGCGTTGGAAGTGATCGGTGACGAGACGAATATTGGTGTCGCCAAAGCCTATCTGACCTTCCAACTGCTGGATGGTGCTGCATCACTGTTGCCAAAACCATTCGTGGATGCTCACTTCGAATTTCACCGCAAACAACTGGGTGGCGTTCCCGAACAGGAACCACGCTGGAAACGCGGCGTTGACGCAACAAGCGGTGGAGGTGCCGGCGACTTCGGTGTCCTGGGCGAAGTCACGGGACAACTTTATGTGGCGAAACACTTCAAGCCTGAAGCGAAGTTGAGCATGGATAAACTTGTCGCCAACCTGTTGAAAGCCTATGAAAGCAGTATCGGCGATTTGAAATGGATGACTGCCGAGACCAAGAAGCAGGCGTTGGACAAGCTGCACAAGATCACGCCCAAGATCGGCTACCCGGTGAAATGGCGAGACTACTCTGCACTGGAAATTCAGGCTGACGATCTGATCGGAAACATGAAGCGGTCGGCGCTGTTTGAACATCAGCGAATGATCAACAAGCTTGGCAAACCGGTCGACAAAACGGAATGGGGCATGACGCCGCAAACGGTGAACGCCTATTACAACCCCAGCAAGAACGAGATCGTGTTCCCGGCCGCCATTCTGCAGCCACCGTTCTTCAATGCCGACGCTGATGACGCAGTCAACTACGGTGGCATCGGCGCGGTCATCGGTCACGAAATCAGCCACGGCTTCGACGATCAGGGCAGCAAATACGATGGTGACGGCAACCTGAAAAACTGGTGGACAGAAGACGACGAAAAAGCCTTCAAGGAACTCACCAGCAAGCTCGTCGACCAGTACGCAGGCTACGAAGCCATGCCGGGCAAGACACTCAACGGAAAGCTAACGCTGGGCGAAAACATCGCGGATCTCAGCGGCATGGCGATCGCTTACAAGGCATATATTCTGTCCCTGGAGGGCAAGGACGCTCCAGTGATCGACGGCAACACTGGCCCGCAACGCTACTTTCTGGGCTGGGCACAAATCTGGCGACGCCTGTACCGCGACGAGGAACTCGTTCGCCGCCTGGTGGTGGATCCTCACTCGCCATCCGCCTTTCGCGGCAACGGTCCGGTGACAAACCTGAACGCGTTCTACGAAGCGTTCGATGTGAAGCCCGGCGACAAGTTGTACAAGAAGCCGGAAGACCGGATTCAGATTTGGTAGGTGTGCCGTTAGAAGCCCGGGGCAATTCTTCGTCGTAGCGATCAAATTGGCAAACAAACCCAGCCTGCATCACGGTCATTGCATTGTGACGAAACAGAAAGCAGAACAGGAGTTTTTGAATGTCAGAGGCGAAAAGAAAACGGCTCGTTCAAGAACGAACTTCTGGCTGCTGTTACTGTGTGCAGTGTTGGGGACAGTGATGATCGCTTTGCTGCTCCCTGCCGTGTGCGGCGCGGCGTCCAGATCCCGTGAGGCTGAGGTCTCCGCAGAAATATCGCAACTTGGACAGGCATTGTCAGCATTCAAAAACGAACACGGGGTCTTTCCACCGGACACGATCACAATTCCGGAAAACGGTCTGGACTGGCAGCCAGCGGACCGGGCGAATGTTCGTCGAATGTGGCCGCAATTCCGCTTTGAAGGCCAAAGCGATTTGAACCACGACGGAGACACTGACGACGTCCACGTCCTGAACGGCGCCGAATGTCTGGTCTTCTATCTGGGTGGCGTTCGTTTGGAAAATGGGAAGCTGACTGGCTTTTGGAAGAACCCGGTTTCTCCATTTACTGACGACGGAGCAAATCGAACCGGGCGAACCGGGCCGTATTTTGACTTCGACACGGAACGATTCACCGACGTCAACAACGATGGCTTCTGTGAGTATGGCGATACGTACAGCAGCCGCAGCAGTGCTCTCAACCCAGCTCCCTACCTGTACCTGGTGCAGCAACACGGTCGCTTCCGCAGTAAAGGGTTGGCCGTCTATCCGGACAATGACTCCCGTAACCTGCAAAAACCTTATGATGTTCGATTTCGCTCGCCGGAGTATCAAATCATTTCACCGGGCTTTGATGGTGAATACGGCGTCGGCGGAGAATACG
>CALFOL010000795.1 GCA_937919915.1 uncultured Planctomycetaceae bacterium | reverse complement strand
TGGCTAATTCATGCCACGGGAAGTCGCGCAAATTTGCTTTAATGCTCGTCTGCAAGTGACTGAAATCTGCCGGGGCGAGCTGCGTCCTGGCAATTGCGATGCGATCCGGCAAAGACACGGGAGTCAACTGTCTCCAGGCATTCTGCAATTCGCGGTCTTCCAACGGCGCGTCCACAGGCGAAAGTTGATCGATTAGCTGCAATCGAAATCTGGCTTCCACGACCCTTAACAACGACATACGAACGATCGGGTGATCTGGGTATCGTTCCAGTGCCTCCGAAAACTGACGATTGAGCACTGGTAGCCGCGCCAATGCAGGGCGTGTCACCGGCGAATCCAGCAGTCTGGCGGATTCCGTAATGGCCGGATCAATCTGGTCCATGTGACGTAGTTCTGGTACTGCTGTGCTGGCAGCGATGACCATCGCAATTCGTAATGACAGTCCCATCAACATACCACTCGGCGAATACCATGCCGGGGCCGACTGAGAGCTTGGTCGGCGGGAACGGACGACGGCTGCCAGTGTTCCGCTGACCACAGCAATCGCTGCGATCGTTGAGCAATGCCCAATCCCAAAGTCAAAGAACACGGCAATTCCCTGAGACGTAATCAACGCCAGTCCCGCAAGGCCGATTCCGCCTGGTTCAGGCCACCAGCCTTGATGTGGATGAGTTTTCGTCTCTGCTGCAATGAGCCTGATTGAAGCGACCGTTAGCCAAATTCCGAAGCCTACAAAAAAGGTCAGTCCCAACAGGCCGGATTCGACGACGACTTCCACATATTGGTTGTCAGCGTTTCGAAACCAGTTCAGATCTCCATGTCGCAGGTATGGTCTTGTGGACCAAGCGTAGGCTCCCTGGCCTGATCCCAACAGAGGAAAATCACGGACTGACGTCAGCGAGTCCGACCAGTGATCCGTGCGGCTGATGCCCTCTGTGAGCGGGGACTCTAATGTGCCCAATTCCGAGATAACTCGGGAATCAAACTCCAAAGCGGTCAGGACAAAAAATACTCCAGCCAGCAGCAAAGAACACGAAAGTAGTGAAAGCAGCGACCGCCGCAATGCGGCGCAAATCAGCAAACAGCTGATCGCCGCAACAATCCCTCCACGTGACACCGTTGCCGCGACACCTGTCAACAACAGCACAACAGTTACAACGGAAAGCACCTGCCGACTGTTTAGCGAAGCGAGTCGGAGACGAATTGATAATGCGAACGTATTCCTCCGCTCCTGCCACGCAGAACTCCCGAACGGTCGTGAGTGACCTTTGATCGGAGTCTTTCCCCAGGCGATCACAACAAGTCCGATAGCTATGGCCATATGGACCAACAACCAGCCAGCGGCGTTGTTGGGATTAACGAAACTTCCAAACGATGATATGTTGGTGACAATCCACGGTTCGCTCAACCAGCGGCTTCCAGCGAACGTCTGTAGCAGTGAAAGAATTGTCATGGCACAGGCATTGATGCACATCAGGCTCAGCATAAACACCACTTGCGAGCCCCGACTTATCGAATCCGCGACGACACACAAGAGCATCGCCACTGCGATCCATTGAGCAACGTGACGCCGCGTTAACGCGGGTGCTGCAGAACGTGAATCTGCGGGGGTGCTACTCCGGGGCGCCGTCGTCGCGGAGTCTGGGTCTGTACCGGGCAGCTGCGAACGAAACTCCGGGTGGACAGAATGGTTCATCAGCGAGATCGCCGACGGCATCCATGGCTGCAGCTGAATGAATCCAATGCCCGCCATTCCCAACAGCAGCCATGTCCCGAGAGGCGGCATGGCAAAAGGACGTCTCGACACTAAGCGTGCCAGCAGTGTGAGGAACGCAGCTGCGATGGTTCCCACTTGCAGGACAAGTTGAGCCTTGGGAATCACACCACCAAGCAACCATGGCAGAATACAGGTGGTGGCGGTTGCCACAAGGATCGCCGCCCAATCAAGAGCGAGGCTAATACCACTCGGCAATTCTGGAGGATTGCTTACAGCAGTGGTTGACGATGAGTTTTTGTTAGAGGCCATTTAATTTACAAGACGCACGCAACAGCAGTTGGCTTGAACTTCGTTCATTGACTGTAACGATTGTTGCGATCGAATTGGGGTGGGATACTTGTACTTAAAATCTACGGACATCCCATGTCCACAGATTGGTGGCGGCAATCAACGCTTCGTGTGACCGAAAGATCCAAGCAGCATCCACCGAAGAGCTGTCTATCACTTCGTATAGGTGAGCAGAACGTTCCGAACATGTACGTCGAACCGGCAAACGAGAATCAACCAAAGTATTGCTGTCGATTGCCGAGAGCTTCGGCCAGCGCCCACTTCGTGCTCCTGGGTGACACACCCTTGTTCAAAATTCAATCGTGACAGCTCGAGATTTGATGACATCCATGCCATGGCAGTAGCAATACGTGAGTCACAACGAGACGACGGAGTCAGTCGATCATCAATGCTGCTGTGACTTGTTCGAATGTGGTCTGGAGAAATAGTCGCCGACTCGCAAACCGATCTTTGGATTCTTCAGAGTCGCGTGCTGCGTCAATCTTTTACCCATGTGACCACATCTTTTGCCGATGATAAACACGGCGCGAGGCGCTTACAATCTATGGATTGATGAATTCACGGATTGTAATGCAGGATTCTGGGACACGGAAAACTGGAGGATATTTGTCGATTGGTGGCGTAGAATCTCCGCCATTCACGATAGAAGCTTCAGAAAATGATTGCGTGCATTCGACTGCAGTGGACTGAAACGTGGGGACGCAGCATTTTGGAACAATCCCCAAGCTGATTGTTCCAAGGCTGCTCGCGGCCAAGGTTGCCTCTGTCAACGAGCGGTGGCTGGATAATTTCTGACCATCGCCGTATCTCACGTTAGTAAGTTTTGCTAACCAAGCTTGCTGCGGGCTCTCGATGATTCACGAATATGGGGCGTGCACAACTTTGGTCCCCAACAGCTTGATGTTTTTGAGTTCCAGACTGTTTAAACACGCAGTCTCGGCAAACCTCAAAATTGTAATGGCTAATGGGATGGATGCGGGACGACCAACGTGGCCTCACGCCAGATATTCAGATGGCGCTTTGAATTGCTTTTCTGGAGTTAAATTGACATTTGAGATTTCGCATTTTCAGGCATTGTGAATTTGTCTTGAATTTGCCCATGGGGGCGTTGCTTTGTCGAAGTCTATCTCGGACCTTTGCGAACCGGCCTCATGTGCGTGTTTTTTTCGCCTTCAGCTAACATTGTGCAGATGGTGATGATCCACAAACCATCCAGTTTGCTTTGAGGGAAATTGACTGCAAAACGCTCAGAGCCCCGCCGGAGAGCCGCCAACAAAGGCAGGTTGGGGGTTGCCGGACAGTCCCGTTGCTGAGTGAGTCAGTTTCAGGCAATGGGTTGCGGCTGGACGTCGGGAAGGCATGGAGAGCTGCGCTTCGTCCGCAAGCATGCCAGCTGCTGAACATCACCTTCGTCGGCCAGCATCCATCGGGGGCCCCCGGCCTTGCGAGCCCCAATGGATGCCAGCCGACGAAGGCAGGTGAAATGAAATCAGCGACTTAGCCACACAGCGAGGTATCTCGTTCAGCGTTCGCTTTATTCAGCACACTCATTCGGAAGCACATCACAACACTTCTGAAACTTGATCTTTGACATTCAGGTACGGGAAGAAGAACTCACATCGGCACTCACGGACGCAACGTCGGCTCACAGAGCTCGCAGGCCGCGTGCGTGAGTACCGGTGGTGCAACATTTGGTTTTCTCATGGTTTTTTCTATTTCCCTGAATCCTGTTTGGAGATCGTACAATGACTGAATTAATGCGGGCTTCCCGCGAACTGTTTGCTCGAACGCCCGATGAGACGTTCGAATCTTTTGACCAGCTTTATCAATACTGCAGTGTCCTGCAGGAACGCTCCGTGGATTTATGGGAGCCTCCTGAATTGGTGACGCCCACGATCATGGACGATCGCCAGTTGGGACTGTCGGTTGGTGCGGCCGGTCCGTTTCATTTGAACGACTGGACGTTCGGACAGCTGTGTGGTTTGGCTCGCGTTGATAAGGGAACTCTGAATCGTTTGTGTGGCGAAACGGCCATGCAGGCGTTTCGAGAAACCTTTCCCAAAGGACGCAAGCCACTGCAGATTCTGACGACTGACGATCGCGTGCGTTCGGTGCACGGAGCCAGTTACACGCGTCTGTTCAACACAGAACTGCTTGACGTTGTTCGGCAGCATGCAGACGATTTCACACCGCCTCAGAAGGGCTTCAACGGAGCGACCGGTTTGTATGCAGGAGAGCAGGATATGTTCTGCTTTCTGATTGATCCGACCGGATGGGTGGACATCGGTGGTGAGTCGTTCGCTCCCGGATTCTTCATTTGGAATTCAGAAGTGGGACGACGTACGGTCGGCATCGAAACGTTTTGGTTTCAATCGATCTGTGCCAACCACATTGTGTGGGATGCGATGGAGGTCACCACCTTCAGTCGGAAACACACGGCCAACGTGCACGATGCTTTGCCGGAAATCGGTGACATGTTGGAACAGTTGGTGAAGTCTCGTGACCACCGACGTGACGCTTTTGTGCGGCAAATGACAGCCGCACAAACAACGGTTGTCGGCACGGACTTCGACGAAACCATGAAAGCTCTCAACGGAAACGGCATTCCTCAGAATACCATCCGTGAAGCTCTCAACATGGTGACCGCCAGTGGATCCCGATTCACGGTGTTCGCGCTGGTTGATGCGCTTACGCGTATCTCCGGTCGCATTCGGCATGCCGGCGATCGAGCGGCCATCGACTCTCGAATCGGTCGGCTGCTGACGCTCGCTGTTTGATCATTCACCATGCTTCCCGGAAAGGAGGACTTCTGATGGATCCTCAGGTTTCGTGGCAGGAATTGATCGACGCGTTGCAGGAACTTGACTGGGAACGTGTTCGTGATCTGGCCGACGGACTGCTGCACTGGATGAAGCACGGCGGCTTCCCTCCGGAAACGCTGGCTGTGTCGCAACTGGTTGTTGGCAGACTGAGCGAGCCAACGCGTTCGCTCGGTCACGACTGGAATCGTAATGTCGCTCAGGCAGCCTGCAGTTACGCGCTGGATCTGGCGACACAGGTATTGCAGGACCCGAATGGAATTCCTCGCGGAGTTCCGTTCACGCTGTCCTGCAGTGACTGTGATTCTGGTCATCCAGAAAGCTACGACGAGGCTGTGGCAGCGGGGTGGACTGATATCCGCTTCGTGCCGCAAAGTATGGCTGAGAATTTTCTCGGCCTATGCCCGGAATGTCGGTCGGTCGACGAAGCAACTTCGTCAACGACTGCTGGGTAAGTTTGAATGGCCAGCTCGAATGGTTCGAGCTGGCCACGTTTGTGTCATGTTCTGTTTCAAAGAAAGAACTCTCATGTCGAATGGAAATGGTTCCAATACAAAAGCTCCA
>CALFOL010000794.1 GCA_937919915.1 uncultured Planctomycetaceae bacterium | reverse complement strand
TAGTCAATCGAACTGTCCCGCTTGTGGCGTTCGTTTCTCCAGGCTGGCGAGTATTTCCTGCATTAGCTTCCGGTCAGTCTTTCGGCCATATTTGAGATCCAGCCGAATCGCCGGATTGAAAAACCGAAATGCAGTAAAGTAGTACTGCCAGTAGCGACAATTTGATCGACCAAACACGGCTTGCGATTCCCTGCCAATACGAACCTTCGCCGGGCTTAACCGGATGATAATTCCATCGTACTGAGGGCCGGTTTCCTGATGGGCTTCTGCACTGATGTTTCCTTCTTCATCAATTGCGTGAATGTCGTAGACCGTGGTTTTGAATTCCCCGACCAGGTCCTGGTTGTCTCTTCGCCACGTGGCTTCGGGATGGTGCTTTTTTACTATCTCTGTGAGCGTCGCCTGCAATTCGATTGACGTTTCCTCCCAGTCACCACGCCGTTCGCGTAAAACACGGACAGTGTCCAATCGTATGCGATGATTTATAGCGCTCGACCCCGGCGTGTATTCACGCCGGGCTAAATAGCAATGGCATGACTGACGTAAATGAATCCAGCACCGCTTGCTGCAACTTATTGAACGGAATTGCGGTTAAACGAATGCACACAGCAAACGGTTCTACAGCGTGGTTACGTTGACTTGTGGCCGCGGCGAACGGTATTCGACAGCAAATTACCTGCTCCCACGAGCCCGACGGATCCACATGTTTAGGTAAACGGTTCTAAACGTCAAACACGCGGTTGCAGTTGCCTTTGCCGGCCTTAAATTCGACGGCTGCGAGTTGGTACATCTTTTCGCCGGCAGGCGTGGGATACACGGTATCAACACATGCCTGGCACAGATTCTCTCGAGGCAGCCCCACACAGTTTGCGATAGCTTCGACAGGCAGGTAATGCAAAGTATCAGCGCCAATCAGATCTGCCATCTTCTGTTCTTCTTCCGGCGTGATCACAATACCCTGCATCACATTGGGGGCAAATAATTCGCTGATCGTCGACATGTCGATCCCGTAATAACAGGGCGCGATGATCGGTGGGCAGGCAATGCGAACGTGAATCTCTTTGACGCATCCGCGCTCTCGCAACAGTCGAATTAATTCCCTGAGCGTGGTTGCTCGCACAATCGAATCGTCAACCAGCAGTATGCGTTTTCCGTCCAGAATCTCGGGCAGCGGCGTGTATTTCATCCGCACCTTGTCAGCACGGTTAGAACCTTCAATGAAGGTGCGACCGATGTAGCGATTACGGATCAGGCCTTCCAGTGACGGCACCTTCAGTTCGAAAGCCATGCTGTCTGCCGCGGCTTTGGCTGTATCAGGAACGGGCACCACGATTGTGTCTTCGTCGATCGTGACAGTTTCGCGACGAGCGAGTTCTTCGCCCAGTCTTTTTCGGGAAAGATAAACGCCAGCGTCATCGAAATGGCTACCCGCATTTGCGAAGTAGATCCATTCGAAAAAGCAGTGAGCCTTCTTTGGCGATTCAGCGAATTTCTCGACGTTCAGACCATTCTTCGACACAATCACAGCGTGGCCCGGGGGCACATTCTTGATGCTGTCCGCTGCGAAACCAAGATGTGTCAATGCCACGCTTTCACTGGCCGCTGCAAACAGGGGGCCTTCGACGGCATAACACAGTGGTCGCATACCCAACGGATCACGCGATACAAACATGTCTCCATTGGCGTCCAGGTAGCAAACGTTCCACGAGCCATCCAGGCGTTTCGCCAATGATTTCAACAGGTCCAAATGGCTGATACCGAAGTTTTCGGAAAGTTCCTGAGAGATCAAATGGTTCAGGACTTCCGTGTCGGTTTCGCGCGTCAGGTGAAAGTCGGTCGTCTGCAGAATCTCATTCCGAAGCTCAACATAATTCGCCAACTGGCCATTGAAGGCAAAGCTGAACCACTTGGACCGCGCGATGTGATGCCGCTCAAATGGTTGAGCGTAGCTGCGATCGTCCTTTCCGCAGGTTGCATAGCGAACATGGCCAATCGCCGCTTCGCCTGCGTACTTCTGCATCAGCGCCAGATATTGTGCCTGGTGATCCATCCGAAAGACTTCCGGCACTCCACCGACGTCTTTGTGCGTATCAATCAGCTGCAGTCGCCGAGGATTGAACGTGGTGAAACCGGCGGCCAACTGACCGCGATTCTGCATGTCCAGCAGCATCCCGGGGATCAGCCGAGACGCTTGTCCGGGTGATTGATCGGGAACCAGCGGACTGGGAGTTTCAGAATCCAGGTGATATACAGCAGCGATGCCGCATTCGTGAAAGAGTTCGTCCATGCCTGAATTTGATTTTTCAGCAGAATGGCTTCGCAGGCGATTGTGTCGCCGGAAAGTCAAGGGAATAGCCGTGGTACCAGACTGATCGCGGATGATAGTGGTCGCAATTGGTCAAACCAACCCTGGCGAATTACCGAATTGAACACGGTACGAATTTCCAGTTTTGGAATCGCCTTCCGCGTCTTGATGCCGTCTTTTTTTTTGTGTTCCTCTTTATAAGCCGAAAAGGTGCCGCTGAAGCGGTGGCTACGGTGTGGCGGAATTGATTTTTTGCCAGATTCCTGTCGATTCGACGGCTGCCGGGCCGTCATTCAGGAAAATCCGTTGTTGAGAACGACTGAGACTGAAAATCCCTGCGAATTGCAGGAAACTTTGATCTCAGCTAACCTTCGTCGCTTCGAGCAAATGTCAGAACCGTTTGCTGGTTCGGTTTTGCCCGTCATCAACGGTCGGCGAGCCGTTCTTGAGCAATCGACGCAATAAACAGTAGACAAGAAACGAAATCAGATGGCAGATTCTTCGGGGGACAAACCTTCCGGACAGAACTCAACGAATCAGCGGAAGTCGGAAGAACCGCGGCGAAATTCGGGCCCCATGACCTTCATCATGATCGCCCTGGTTCTGGTGGCGCTCGTCTTTATGCTCAACGGAAGCGGATCCGTCGGGACCACAGTTCCCTACGGCTACTTTCACCGGCAGCTGAAGCTTGAGAACGTTAAAAGCGTCGACATCCACGGTGAGATCCTGACCGGTGAATGGCGAGCGATGCCGGAAGAAGGTCCGGAAGGCCTGGTCGGCGAACAGAAGATTCAGTTCAACACCGTGTTGTTGTCGCCGTATGCTGGCGAAAGCTCGCTGGCCGCTGAACTGGAACGCCAGGCCGCACCTGCGAAGACTGAGGGAAGCAACTCGAAGACCCCGCCGCCGCTGGAATTGATCACGCGCCGCCAAACCATGAGCCGGGGCTGGGAAATTCTGACGTACCTGTCGATCCCGCTACTGTTTGTGCTGTTCATCTACTTCATGATGCGTCGCAGTGGAGATCCGTTTGGCGGCGGCATGATGGGCGGCTTTATTCGCAGCCAGGCGCGTCGCTTCGAAAAGAGTGAATCACCAACCACATACGATGATGTTGCCGGACTGAAAAACGCTAAGCAAGACCTGCAGGAAATCGTGGAGTTTCTGAAGAACCCGAAACGGTTTACGAAACTCGGAGCAAGAATTCCGAAGGGCGTCCTGCTGGTCGGTCCTCCCGGAACAGGCAAGACGCTGCTGGCTCGCGCGACTGCGGGCGAAGCCGGCGTCCCGTTCTTTTCAATCAACGGTTCTGAATTCATTCAGATGTTTGTCGGCGTGGGAGCGACGCGCGTTCGTGACCTGTTTAAGACCGCTCGTGAAGCTGCTCCATGTATCATCTTTATTGACGAAATTGACGCGGTCGGACGCGTTCGTGGTGCGGGTGTTGGCGGCGGACATGATGAACGCGAACAAACCCTGAACCAGATCCTGAGCGAAATGGATGGCTTCGAGCAAACCGAAGCTGTGATCGTCCTGGCGGCCACAAACAGGCAGGACGTGCTTGACCCGGCGTTACTGCGACCCGGTCGTTTTGATCGTCACGTCACCGTGGATCTTCCGGCGCGCGAAGGTCGGCTGGGGATCCTAAAGGTACATTCGAAGAAGGTTCCGCTGGCGGACGACGTGGACCTTGACGCACTGTCTCGCAGCACCATGGGATATTCCGGGGCTGAGCTGCAGAAACTGGTCAACGAAGCAGCGTTGAAGGCCGCTCGCGAACGCAAACGCGTTGTGGAAATGGTAGATTTCTACTACGCGGAAGATCTGATCATGATGGGCGCTCGTCGGGACGAAATCGTTGAAGAACGCGAACGTCGGCTCACGGCCTGGCATGAAGCCGGGCATGCAGTTTTGGCATGGTACCAGGAAGGCATGGACCCGGTTCACAAGGTGTCAATCGTTCCGCGCGGTCGAACGGGCGGCGTGACACGCTTCCTTCCGGAGAAGGAAGTTCCAAACGTCGGACGCGGTGCATTCTTTAAACGCCTGGTGATGACAATGGGCGGTCGAGCGGCAGAGAAAATCGTCTTTGACGAATACTCGGCCGGTGCATCCGGCGACATCGAGCAGGCGACTCGCATTGGTCGCAACATGGTTGCGCACTGGGGGATGTCAGAATCCATCGGGCCGGTTTCGTTTAAACAATCGGAAGAGCATCCGTTTCTTGGCAAGGAGATGCATTCTCACCGTGAGTTCAGCGACGAGACAGCTCGTCTGATCGACATCGAAGTTCAAACGCTTTTGAAAGACGCCAACACCAGGGCGATCGAAATGCTGACCGAATTTCGCGCACAAATGGACGCCCTCGCAGAAGCACTGCTGGAGCACGAAGACCTGGAAACAAACGACGTCCGTAAGATTTTGGGGGCTCGAGCCGGAGAAGATGCTGAGACAGCGGCCGCTGAAATGGCGAAAGCAGAGGCGGCGGAACCCAAGTCAAAAGCAAAGGCAGCAAAGGCAGCAGATTCGGTTGAGTCGGACACGATGACGCGTTCGGACGATAAGACGTCGGCTGGCGAAGATGAGGATGCCTCATAACATCCACGATTTTTCACTCGCATTATGCAGACTTTTTTGAGCGGCAGAGCGTTCGTAAAAGTCGGCTCGCACAGATTACGGGGCTCCCGCTTTTATGTCGACAGCCTCTTCCATTTCGCCCGGCAGCTTAAACGACCTTCCGTTCGATAATCGGTTCACTCGTGAACTGCCAGCCGATCCAAATCCGGTCAACAGTAGACGCCAGGTTCAGGGTGCGTGTTATTCACGTGTACTGCCGACCGTGGTTGCCAGCCCACAAATAATCGCGTACTCGGCCGAGGTCGCGGAGATCCTGGGGCTTAGTCGTGAGGCCTGTGAATCAGAACAGTTCGCTGCGGTGTTTGGTGGCAATCAACAATTGCCCGGCATGGATCCGTTTGCGATGTGTTACGGTGGGCATCAGTTCGGCAACTGGGCCGGTCAGCTCGGTGACGGGCGAGCGATCAATCTGGGTGAAGTCCGCAACCAGCAGGGACAGCACTGGACGTTGCAGCTGAAAGGCGCTGGCCCAACGCCTTATTCTCGAACGGCCGATGGTCTGGCCGTACTCAGATCTTCTGTGCGAGAGTTCCTGTGCAGTGAAGCGATGTACCATCTGGGCGTGCCGACAACGCGGGCACTGAGCCTGACGCTGTCCGGCGAAAAAGTGATGCGGGACATGTTCTATGATGGCAACGCAGCCTATGAACCAGGTGCGATCGTTTGCCGAGTCGCGCCATCGTTTACCCGCTTCGGTAACTTTCAGATCTTCGCCGCGCGGAACGATGACGAAACCCTGCGGCGACTGGTCGACTTCACCATCAAAAACGACTTTCCTCATCTGGGTGAGCCTTCGCAGGAAACATACGCACGCTGGTTCGAAGAAATTTGCCGCACCACAGCCGAAATGGTGGCTCACTGGATGCGCGTCGGATTCGTTCATGGAGTTATGAACACTGACAACATGTCGATTCTGGGGCTGACAATCGACTACGGCCCGTATGGCTGGCTGGAAGATTACGACAGCACCTGGACGCCGAACACAACCGATGCCAGTGGACGACGATATCGATTTGGCAATCAGCCCACGGTGGCGCATTGGAATCTGTATCAGCTGGCCAACGCACTACTCGGCGTCTTCGACGGTCCGGAACCGCTCGAGCAAGCTCTGGAAATGTATAGCACGCATTACGAAGCGACGATTCAGTCAATGATGGCCGAAAAGCTGGGACTGAAAGAGTTTGAGCCGACCACGGACAAAGACATCATCAAAGAACTCCTGGAAGTACTGCAGTTGGTCGAGACCGACATGACCATTTTCTTCCGGCAGTTGTCCAACATTGGCATCGTCAATGCCGATGACGATGCAGACTGCCTGAGCCCGCTTAAAGCTGCGTGGTACAAGCCGGAACAGTTGATCGGCGACAAACTGAGCCGCATCGCCAATTGGGTGCGTTCGTACCGAAATCGAGTTCAGCAGGATGGCACGACGGAGGAAAGTCGGGCGACGAAAATGAACTCCGTGAATCCGAAGTACGTGCTGCGAAACTACATGGCCGTGCTGGCGATCGAAAAGTCTGAACAGGGTGACCATTCGCTGGTGAACGAGTTGCTGGAATTGCTGCGTCATCCGTATGACGAACAACCGGGCAAAGAAGAGTTCGCTGAAAAACGCCCAGAGTGGGCTCGCACGCGCCCCGGCTGTTCAATGCTGTCGTGCAGCTCGTAGATCATGCTCGAGCACGATACGCACAGCGTTGGTGCGGTGTCTCATTCGGTTAAACGATGGATTCGTGCGATCACAAATTCGGTGTCTCAGGGTCTGAATTTTGGAAAACGTCCTGCGAAAACGCTGTCGCATGACGTAGAACATATTACATGTTTCAGCATATTCGCCCATTTCGATTGCTGACAGCTGCGTTTTGCGTGGTTTCCGTTTGGGCTGCGCATTCGTCTCAGGGACAGGCGTCTTGTGGAGATTACCTGCATACGCGGAACAGTTCGCCGGCATCGGATGTTTCTGGACAAGGTGACCAGACGTCAAACGACGCTGATGTCCGCGTTCACAGTGACCGGACGAATTCGAACCAACCGTGTTCCGGTCCGAGTTGCCAGAAGAATCGCCAGCGCCCGTCTGTGCCATTCGCACCAACGAATGTCCGGCTGAGAAATTCTTCGGAGGCCGCGATGATGACACCACAGGGAACCGGGGCATCAGGGTCGGGCAGCTTTCCGATCGAAGCAACGGACGGTGTTGCTCGCCGTGGATATCCCGCAGTGAATGATCGTCCACCGCAAATTGCCAACGACTACAGCATATTACGCTGACTTGTGGCGGCGGCGAATGGTACTCGACAGCAAATCGCCGGTTCCCACGAGTCGGACGTATCCACATGTTTAGGTAAACTGCTCTAGTGTCTGGTCAGGATTGATTTGATGAGTTCTGTGCCACTGGCGTGGCCAGTGTTTCTCGACTTCAGGGCACTGGCAAAGCCAGTGGCACACGTCAAAACCTGGTTAATAAGAGCACGAGACTTTTGACGGCACCGCGCGAAGCGCGATACCGTCGAATCTGCATCCCGAACAGATCTCTTCCGTTAATTGATCAAGCAGTGTTCCGGGCTGTCCAGTCGTCTGACGCGTGAGCTTCATGGCCCCGCGCCGCTTTGGTTATGATTCCCACATGACTACAGATCCCCGATCTTCCGTCGGCCCGAACGCTACGCCCGCGGATCCGAATCCTTCTCGGAAAATCGTCCGCAAAGCAATCGGCCCACGACTGCGTATCGTCTTCAACGTGATGCTGGTCCTGCTGGCTTTGATCGGCGCCAACAGCGCCTATCTGGTCGGCGTTAAAGTGCTGGAATGGTGGACGACTCAAACCTATCAGGACTATTTCTACATTTGCATGTTCCTGATGCATATTGTTGTGGGCGTGCTGATTGTCGTTCCGTTTCTGGTGTTTGGCCTGGTTCACATGCGAAACACCAAAGATCGTAAGATTCGCCGCACGGTGAATATCGGCTACACATTGTTCGCGATCTGCATTGTGATTTTGATTTCGGGGTTCGCACTCGTCCGCATCGAAGGCCTGCTGGACCTGAAACACCCGACGGCTCGGACCGCGATGTACTGGGCTCACGTGGCGTGTCCGATTGTTGGGTTGTGGCTGTATTGGCTGCACCGGCTGGTCGGTCCCAAAATGCGTTGGAAGCAGGGACTCGGTTACGGCGGGTTAGCCGCGGTTGCCGCATTGGCGATGATCGCGTTGCAATCGCAGGATCCGCGACAATGGGATGCGGTCGGCCCGGCAGAAGGCGCGGAATACTTTGAACCTTCGTTGACTCGCACGGCCACAGGAAACTTCATTCCCGCCAAAACGCTGGATATGAACGGTTACTGTCTGAAGTGTCACCAGGATTCTCACAAAGAATGGGAAGACAGCGTTCACCACTTCAGTTCGTTCAACAATCCCACGTACCTTGCCAGTGTCGCAGAAACTCGCGAAGTCGGCATGGAACGCGATGGCACCGTTAAGGCCTCGCGGTTTTGCGCCGGCTGCCACGATCCCGTACCGTTCTTCAGCGGTGCGTTCGATGATCCGAAATTCGACATGCTGAATCATCCCACGGCAAAGGCGGGGATCACCTGCACGGTTTGTCATGCGATTACTCACGTGAACAGCAACGTTGGCAATGCAGACTTCACGATCGAAGAGCCGCAACACTATCCGTTTGCTCACAGTCAAAGCTCGCTGCTGCAGTGGGTCAACAACCAACTGGTGAAAGCCAAGCCGTCGTTCCACAAAAAGACGTTCCTGAAGCCGCTGCATGCGACGTCCGAATTCTGCAGCACCTGTCACAAAGTGAATCTGCCATTCGAGCTCAACCACTATCGCGACTGGCTGCGAGGCCAGAACCACTATGACAGCTGGCTGCTTAGTGGCGTTTCCGGACATGGAGCACGCAGTTTTTACTATCCGCCAGAGGCTCAAACGAACTGCAACGAATGCCATATGCCAACGCATGAGTCCACGGACTTCGGTGCGAAGGTGGTGGATGAATCCGGCCAGCTGAAGATTCACAACCACATGTTCCCATCGGCCAATACCGGCATGGCATGGCTGCGTGGTCGCGACGACGTTGTGAAGGCCCACCAGGAATACATGAACGGCGTGATGCGTGTGGACATCTTCGGAATCCGGGAAGGCGGCACCATCGACGGAGAACTGACGGCACCACTGAGGCCTCAGATGCCGACTCTGCAGCCGGGCCACAGCTATCTGCTGGAATCCGTGATTCGCACCGTCAAGATGGGCCATCACTTTACGCAGGGCACAACGGATTCCAACGAAATCTGGCTGGAAGTTGTGGCGTCTTCCGGCGAACGCAGGATTGGTGTCAGCGGCCTGCTGCAGGACGACAACAGCGTTGATCCGTGGGCTCATTTTGTGAATAGCTTTATGCTGGACAAGCTGGGCAATCGCATTGACCGCAGAAATGCGCAGGACATTTTTGTTCCGTTGTACAGCAATCAGATTCCACCCGGAGCCGGACAGACGGTGCACTACGCGTTCGCTGTGCCGGACGATGTGGCGGCAACAGTCACAGTGAAGGTGCGGTTGCTGTATCGCAAGTTCGATGCGACGTACATGCAATACGTTGATGAGAAATTGACGAAACTTGGTGCGGACCCGCTGCGTGGCCATACGGCGGGGCAGGCGTATCGCAACGAATTGCCGATCACGGTTCTGGCGGAAGATTCTGTCACGTTTGGTGTCACAGGAGTCGCTGAGGGAGCAAACAACGCGGACCGTGACATTCCCGCATGGCAGCGTTGGAACGACTATGGCATCGGAATGTTGCTGACCGGAAAAGCCCAGCTTAAGCAGGCGGCGGAAGCGTTTCAGGAAGTTGAGAAGCTGGAACGTTACGATGGTCCGCTGAATCTGGCTCGGGTGTTGCTGCGAGAAGCCGGCAGCGGTCAACTGGACGAAGCGGTGGCAGCCATTGGCCGTGCCGCTGAGTACACCGATCCGCCTGCGCCGCCGTGGACGCTGGCCTGGTTAAGCGGCGAGCTGAATCGACAGCAGGGATTTCTGAAGGAAGCGGAAGAGAACTTTCGGCAGGTGTTGGGGTACCACACAGCAGAAACAGAACGTCGCAAGTTTGACTTCAGCCGTGACTATGTGGTCAACAACCTGCTGGGCCAGACGATCTTCGATCGAGCGTTACAGATTCGCGGTGAAAGTCGCAAAGCAGAACGCGACGCACGCATGCAGGAAGCCGTTGCCGTGTTCGAATGTACGTTGTTGCTGGATTCGGAGAACGTGGATGCGCACTACAACCTGTCGCAGTTGTATTCGAATCTGGGCGATAGAGAACTGGCAGATAAACATCAGAAGTTACACGCCAAATACAAACCCGACGATACGGCTCGCGGCCAGGCGGTCGGTGCTGCACGCAGGAAATATCCTGCGGCGAACGCCGCGGCAGAGCCTTTAGTAATTTATCAATTGAAGTAGGTCACGCTCCCGCGTGACCTCGACTGTGATCGTTGCGCAGGCCCGTCCCCCATGAACATCTCCGGAAAATAATTATGACGACAGAATCCCAGACGCCTGAAAATGATGACGTCGTCGGGACGGCGATGAAGATCTCGATGGTGGTGGTCGCCTTCGTCGCAACCATTGCGGGTGTGTTCTTTGTCCTGCAGCAACAGGAAGACGTTGCCGCGCCCGAAGACGAAGTGCAGTCGGCTCTGCCGCAGGAACGGGAACTTCCGCCGTTGGAAATTCCCAGTCTGGCGTTTGCTGATATCACTGTCCCGGCGGGCATCGACTTCGTCCACGAAAATGGAGCCGCCGGAGACAAACTGTTGCCGGAAACGATGGGCGGCGGTGGCGCATTCTTCGACTTCGATGCTGACGGCGATCAGGACATTGTGTGCGTCAATTCTTCTGTGTGGCCGTGGACGACTCCTCAGCCGGACACTCTGCCAACCGCAGCCCTGTACGAAAACGATGGCACTGGCAACTTTAAGAATGTGACTCAGGGATCCGGGCTGGATGTTTCGTTCTACGGAAACGGAGTTGCATGCGGAGACTACGATAACGATGGACTGGTCGATTTGTACTTCTCGGCCATCGGGAAGCACTATCTCTTCCATAATGCCGGCGGCGGAAAATTCTCCGATGTCAGCGAAGCGGCGGGCGTTGCCGGGAACGATAGCGACTGGGGAACCAGCTGCGGCTGGTTCGACTATGACATCGATGGTGACCTCGATCTGCTGGTGTGTCACTACGTCGAATGGTCTCGCGAAAAGGACCTTTCCATGGAGTTCACGCTGGACGGAACATTGCGAGCCTACGGTCGCCCGACTGATTTTCGCGGCGTGTTTCCGACGTTATACCGCAACGACGGCGGTGGTAAGTTCGCCGATGTTTCCGCGGAGTCCGGAATTCAGATTAAGAACGCGAACACCGGTGAGCCGTTGGCAAAGTCGCTGGGCGTAACATTTGCCGACGTCGATTCTGATGATCGCCTGGACATCATCATCGCCAACGACACCGTTCAGAACCTGCTGCTGATCAATCAGAAAAATGGAACGTTTACCGAAAACGCAGCGATGTCGGGCATTGCTTTCGACAATAACGGCAGTGCTCGTGGTGCAATGGGAATCGACACAGCTTACTTCCGGAATTCCGATGCGTTGGGAATTTCCATCGGCAACTTCGCCAACGAAATGACGGCCTTATATGTGTGTCAGACACCTGGGATGGCCATTTTTCGCGATGAAGCGGTCAGTAACGGGATTGGTCCGGTGACGCGCACGGAACTCACCTTCGGAGTGCTGTTTGCCGATCTGGATCTGGATGGACGGTTGGATATCTTCGCCTGCAACGGGCATCTGGAAGAAGACATTCAGAAGGTTCAATCAAGTCAACATTATGAGCAGCCACCACAAGTGTTATGGAACTGCGGTTTAGAATATGACAACGAATTCATGGTCGTGCCGCCGGAAAACGTCGGCAAACATTTCGCGCGTCCAATGGTCGGCCGCGGCGCGGCGCGAGCGGACATTGACGGCGATGGAGACATCGATCTGCTGTTGTTTTCTTCCGGCGCTGAGCCACGACTGCTGAGAAACGAACAGGACACGGGCCACCATTGGCTGGCGTTCAAGCTGACAGGAACAAAATCCAACAGGGACGCGATCGGCGCAACGGTTCGCGTGACGTTGCCGGATGATACCGTGCTGACACGAACAGTGATGCCGACGTGCAGTTACCAGTCACAATCGGAACTTCCGTTGAACTTCGGGCTGGGAACAGTTGAGACTGTCAA
>CALFOL010000793.1 GCA_937919915.1 uncultured Planctomycetaceae bacterium | reverse complement strand
TTCCGGCGACGGAACCATTCCTCCACGTTTCAGGCGTGCGATGACGAATCGATCGATGGCGTTCTCGGCCCATGCCGGATCAGTTGTTTCCGGTGGCACGGGCCGCACAGGAGCAACAAAGGACCAGTGCTGATCGTATGTCGCACCGTCCGCGATCCACCGTCGCAGTACTTCGACATCGTGATCACTCAACTCCGCCCCGGATTCCGGTGGCGGCATACGGACGTCGGGGTCTGCCGAAGTGATTCGACGCATGAGCGCGCTGGTCGTCGGCATTCCGGGTTCGATCGCGCGTTGGCCATCACGATCAGCGATCGCGTCAGCGCGGCGATCAAGACTTAGTTCGGCCTCGCGGGCAGCACCATCGGGGCCGTGGCATCGAAAGCAACGGTCCGCCAAGATTGGGCGAACGTCGCGGTTGTACTGCACCAACGAATCTTCCGCAGCGACGCCAGCGACTGCGGTCACCAGAAAGAACGCGCCGTGCAGAAAATGTAAGAATCTGGTTTGCATATCGCCAGCGCCCGCCCGATTTCGTTTCGTATCACGGCACTCAATCGTACCATGAAGGCGGACCCGCGCTAAACCGGACCCCGCCAGTTCTGCTTAATCGCACCGAGTTTCGTGTACAGCGTCTTACGCTGATTTGTGGCCGCGGGGAACGTATTTCGAGTGACGAAACCCTCCTCCCGCGAGCGCGTACCGTTCACGACAATAACTAAACTGCTCTAACGAGTCGAGGACGCTGATCCGCACCCCCTCGGTTGGATGTAGTCTCGGGCGACTTCTACTTGTACTTCAGCTTCCATCCCGGTTCTGTCACGGGCGTGACATTCTGTTTGGCAACCAGTTCCGCATACAATTCAGGCCGCCGGGCTCTCAGGTAACGTTGTCCGCTGGAGTTCGTGACTTTCTCTGCTGTACACAGCGCGACCGTCACGTCGTCTCCCAGTTCGTGACATTCGGAAATCACTTCGCCATAAGGATCGATGATCATCGAGTTTCCGTTGCGAACCTGACCGTCATCCATGCCAATAGGATTCGAAAAGATCCCGTAGACACCGTTTTCGTACAACCTTGTCGGCAGCCACTTCATCAACCAGCCACGCCCCTTGGCTCCGTTCAGTTCCTGCCTGAGGGCGACCGGATCCGCCTCACGGTTGTGCCACAGGTCCGGCGATACCAACCCGCGCCCAGGCATTACCGAAGGCAGACAGCCGGTCACGTGAGGCATAAAGATCACCTCAGCGCCTTTCATTGCCGTGATACGCACATTCTCCGGCAGGTTGTTGTCGTAGCAGATCAGAATTCCGCAGCGCCACCCTTTCATGTCAAACACCACGAACTCGCTGCCAGCCGACAAATGCGGATTCACAAACGCATGCAGCTTCCGAAACTTCGCAACCAGCTGACCGCCATCAACGCAGACGTAAGTGTTATAGATTTCTCCGCGGTCGCGTTCGAAAAGTCCCGCCAGAATCGGCACGCCAAGCGCGACGGAGATCTCCATCAATCGCTGACAACTCGGTCCGGAAGGAACATCTTCAGCAAGGTCGTGCAACTCACTTTTTGAGAACCGCTGCACGAAAGTATAGCCAGAAATGCAGCACTCGTGGAAACTAACGACTTCTGCGCCGCGACCAACAGCGTCTTTTGTCAGGGCGTGGATGCGACTGAGATTATACTCTTTGTCAGCGTCGCGATGTTCGAACTGAGCCGCTGCGATACGAATACCACGCATGTTGAGATCCTTCTGAATCACATTTGACAGTTTTGCTCATGTCAATTCGGTAGGCGCCCCAACACGAACTCAATTCGTCAACAGATCCTGATTGGTCGTCATCAACGGTGGTTCGCCTGTGAGCTTGAAGTCGCGGTGATAGAGTTCCTGGTTGGCATTCTTCAGCACCATTGTGTAATCACCAGCCGACAGCCTGGTGCCGAACTTGTAAGTGAAGTTCGCTCGCAGCATTTCCCGCGTCACAAACTGCCCGAATCGTTCGATAACGCGTTCTTCGCTGTCCTGCAGAACACACTCGACCCACATATCTTCATGCGGCGGGTTCATGTTGCATTGAGCGATCATAAGATCACCAAACTCGAATTCGGTCTTTCGATTCGCCAGTTGACCACCGATCGTGGACGTGCCGATCTCGAAGTTGAAGAACTTATCCTTCTGCCGAACTCGCTGTTCTTTATGGATCATGGTTTTGGCCACAATGGGGTCCATCACCTGCAAAACCATCGTTCCGGGTGGGGCATTGGTACCATAAAGATCCAACTGACGCTCGACTTCTGCGAAACCGATCGCGCCAACGGCCAGCAGACATCCCCAGGTCGCATGTGCAGGAACCAGCCGCGGTACGGAATTCAGCAGCCGAGCCCCCGCGGCCACCGGCCAGTACAAGACCGCGGCCATTCGATAGCGGCGCGCGAACTGCCTGATGCGGATGAAGTCGGATTCGGTCAGGAAGGCAAAATAGCAGGCCAGACAGATCGCGGGAAAAACGTACAGGCCCAAAGTCAGCCAGGTCATGAAGTGAAACGCTGCCCCAACCAGCAGCATCAACACGCGTGTTCTGGGTTGCCACACGAGAAAAGCGAATAGGATTTCCCACACAACAGCAAGATAAGCGCTGATCAGCAGAATGGGCGACCACATCGCCATCACCTCACCAACAGGATTTTCGTAGTTCCAGTTGCTCAGCATCCAGTAACGCATCTGTTCGCCGCTGAAGAACGCGGCCGTTTGAATCTTTGTGATTGCGGCACCGAAATAGATCGCCGCGAACAATAGCTGCATCAGACGAACAGGCCAGACCGCAGATCGCGGCGGTATCACCGCGCCTGTTTTCGAATGATGCCGTTTCAACCACGCATCCACAGACCAGATGTCGCCGCAATTGGAGACACTCAGCAGCAATAACATGTGGGTCGCGATCACCGAATACTTGGTAATCGTGCTGACACCGTCCAGCAGGTTGAAGTATGTGTACAGCACAACCAGGACAGCTAACGATAGTCGAGTTCGCAGACCAATGATGCTGCACAGGAAAGCGACCAGCATGATACCGTACAATGGAATTGCCAATCCCGGCGACAGCACGGGCAGCACGGATCCCTGACCGAATAATTCGAATAGCTGTGTCGCACAGCCGTCCGTCGAATACAGTTCGCGAACGCGAGGAAACCTCAACACCATCGGAATCGCCGCGGCCATCGGCAGCGCAATTCGCACCAGCGCCGCACCGAACGGAACTTCTTCGGCGAAGAAAAACTGGTTCAGGAGTGACGCTTCACTGGTAGCTGACGACGACCGATTCATCCGTGAATCTCCAAGCTGAAAAACCTGTTGAACCTAAGTAAACCTGAAAAACAAACCACAAATACGTTCGTGCTGTGCTGTGTAGTGTCGTGTAGTGCCTGTTAAGTTTGTTAGGCACGACACTACAGCGTATTACGCTGAAAGCCTACTCCCGCGAGCGAGTACCGTTCACAACAATAAGTAAACGGCTTTAGTTTGTGACCAGTCCCGAATTGTTGGAATAGCTCATCGCATCCCCACTATTTGACGAACTCGGCGTAAACAACGTGTTATAGAAACTCGTGGCCTGCTTGGTTTGTTGTTGTAGTCGAGGGTTGTCCGCAATCGAATTCAACGTTTGCTGGGTATACCAGTTTGGGTAACCTCGCAGCAACGTACCGTCGTCACGACACACCGTTTGCAGATGAAAGTAAGACAACTTGTCGGGGGCTCGACCAAAATAATGGTCAAATAACTTTGGTGGCAGGTTGTACTGTTTGGGCCAGACTTCCTCGACGACGTACACCTGAGCGATGTCTTTGTGCTCGGTACGTTTCAGGATATTGTTGATGTGCCGAGGAAGTAACTGCTTGCCATCGTCGTAGTGAATGCGGGCCACATGGCCAAAGGGATGGAATTCGCCCCATGGTTCGCGGACATCATAGAATTCGCCGTTGGTGCCCTCGGCGATGATATGAGTTCGGTTATCCCAGGCGTTCCAGCCGCAGAACATATCCCACACCACAAAATAGCTGATCGTGTTACCGCAGATCCCGACCTTCAAGGCGTGACCCACAATACCCCAGGAGAGGAATCCCAGATATGTAGCGATAAACGTACAGGCCAGTAGTTTTTTCCAGCGACTCATCGCGCACCTTCCCTGGTTGCGAATGATCAAAACGAACCCAGCTGCGCTCTTGTTCGTTGGATTTCGAACCGCCACAACCATCAATACGCAGAATTTGCGTGTTCTGTCCGTTTTTGTCAATATCGATCCGGTATCGCAAATGCCTCGGACTGTTCGTTTCTTCTCTGTTTTCTCCATTCTCTCCGGTTCAAGCCTGCTCTCAATTTCGCCGCAGAAGTTTCGCCCGTGAATCCGGACCAGCGGATCGCTCGTTTGGAATCTACTCCGGAAGACTCTAATATCTATCGCCTGACGATCAGGCTTCCGCTGCCACTTTGGTCCGCCCCATTCACAATCAAGGTATCTGCCATGTCAACAACAACAGCTCCGGTTCAGGAATTGCTTCCAGAAGTGTCTGAATTTCTCAACAAGCCCCTTCACAAATCTTTCATCAACGGTGATTGGGTCGAAGCCGGGGGCGGCCAGACGTTTGATGTCCTCGATCCCGGCAAAGGGCAGAAAGTTGCCACGGTCACCAGCCTGCAGAAAGCAGACGTCGACCGCGCAGTCGATCATGCTGTTGCTGCCTTCGAAGGCAGCGGTTGGGCCAAAATGCCCGTCAACGAACGCAGCGCGATGCTGCATCGGCTGGCCGATGCCGTCGAAGCTCGCAAAGCCATCTTTTCCCAGATCGAATCGATCGATTGTGGCAAGGTGTACTCTCAGGCCGAAGGCGACGTGCAAAACTTCGTCGACACCTTCCGCTACTTCGCAGATCTGGCTCAAACAATCAACTACCGTAGTGTCATCGCTGTCAAAGGGCACGAAGCCTGGGTCTCTCGACATCCGTGGGGCGCCTGTGGTTTCATCATTCCATGGAACTTTCCGTTTCTGCTGGCGGGCTGGGGACTTGCTCCGGCACTGGCTGCAGGCAATACCTGTGTGCTGAAGCCAGCCGAAGATACGCCACTGTCGGCTCTGTATTTGTGTCACGTGGTCCAGGAACTGGATCTGCTGCCAGCGGGCGTCCTGAGCGTTGTTACTGGCATGGGCGAAACAGCTGGTGCCGCGGTTGCGGGCAATCCGAAGTTCCGTCGCATGAGCTTCACTGGATCACCGGAAGTCGGCCGTCTTGTCGCGGAAGTGTGCGGTCGCAACCTGGTTCCAGTGAAATGCGAACTGGGCGGCAAAGGCGCTGCGGTTGTTTTTGACGATGTGGATATCAAACAGACGGCTGCCAAACTGGTTGGAGCCATCACGTTTCACACCGGGCAGGTGTGTTGCGATGCGACGCGCTGGCTGATTCACAGCAATATCTACGACAAATTCGTCAGTGAATGTGCTGATCAAATGCAGGCGGTGAACATCGGCTATCAAATGGACAGCGCGACGCAGATGGGGCCTGTCGTCAGCAACAAACAACGCGAACGCGTGTTGGGCTACCTGGAAAAAGGTGTTGCCGAAGGAGCCGAACTGGTCCTGAAAGGCGGAGCGGCGGAAGTTCCGGGCTGCGGTGGATTCTTTGTAAAGCCAGCGTTGTTAGCCGGGCCGTTGAGCAACGTTGCGGCGCGCGAAGAGATCTTCGGCCCAGTGGCGTATCTGGCACCATTCGGCAGCGAAGAAGAAGGCATCCGATTAGCAAACGATACGGAATACGGCTTGGCCAACAGTGTGTGGTCAGAAGACCTCTCGCGCTGTGCTCGCGTCGCGGAATCGTTCGAATCCGGCAACGGCTGGATCAACGCTCACAACGTGATAGTGCACGGTGTACCGTATGCAGGCGTTGGCAAAAGCGGAATGGGTGGCGGCGTAGTTTCGCCGGAAACGCTGTACGATTATCTGCGGCCAATTTCTGTCGTACGACCGCTCTAGTGCAGTTTGCTTATTGTTGTGAACGGTAGGCCCTCGCGGGACCAGACCTTCTTCAATCGAAACGTTTTCCCCGCGGCCACAAGTCAGCGTAATACGCTGTAGCGAATCTATGTCCGTTCCTGAATTCTATCCGGCTGATTCCGCTACGCTTCGGCAATGGGACAACGCGCACGTCTGGCATCCGTTTACCGCGATGTCAGTGTACGTCGATGAAACAGCGCCGATCATTGCGGAGGCGGACGGTTTTGATCTCATCGATACGGACGGTCAACGGTATCTGGACGGCATTTCGTCTCTGTGGTGCAACGTGCACGGGCATCGTGTTCCGGCAATCGACAACGCGATCCGGCAACAGCTGGATCGCGTCGGGCATTCCACGTTGCTGGGATTGTCCAGTCAGACGTCGATTCGCCTCGCGAAGGCTCTGGTGGATCGGACGCCGGACAACCTGACGCGCGTGTTCTATTCCGACAGTGGCTCCACTGCGGTGGAAGTCGCGTTGAAGCTGGCGTATCAGTACCACCATCAGAAGCAAAACCCCGAACCGCAGCGCGACACGTTCTTATGCGTTGGCAATGCTTACCACGGTGACACACTGGGATCTGTCAGCGTTGGTGGCATTGATGTCTTCCACCGTGTCTACAAGCACCTGTTGTTTCCGACTGTTTCTGTACCGTCGCCAGTGGTGATTCGTATTCAGGAAGGTCACACGGCAGAATCGTGGTTGCAGTATTGCTTTGACGAAGTCGAACAGCAGATCCGCAGGCATCACGAGCGCGCGGCGGGTTTCGTGATCGAACCGCTTGTCCAGGGAGCCGCCGGAATTCTGGTCCATCCTCCCGGTTACCTGAAGCATGTGCGCGATCTTTGTACGGCTCATAACATCCCATTGATTGCCGACGAGGTCGCTGTTGGCTTCGGCCGCACCGGAACAATGTTCGCCTGCGAACAGGAAGCCGTGCTGCCCGATTTGCTGTGTCTGGCCAAAGGCATCACCGGCGGTTATTTGCCACTGGCCGCAACTTTGGCGACGGAAGAGATCTACGCCGCATTTCTGGGAGCTCCGTCAGAAGGCCGCACCTTCTTCCACGGCCACACGTACACGGGCAACGCGTTGGGATGTGCCGCGGCGTTGGCCAGCCTGGAACTCTTCGACAGCAACAATCTGTTGAGCAACATCAACGCGCAAGCGACACTGATCGCGGAACAGCTGCAGCCGCTGCGAGCCCACGATTATGTCGGTCAGATTCGCCAGAAAGGCACGATGGTCGGCATCGAACTGGTTTGTGATGCAGCGACAATGGAATCGCTGCCAGCGGAACTCCGCACCGGGCACGAAGTCACCATCGCCGCACGGCGGCGCGGTGTGATTATTCGCCCACTAAGCGACGTCGTCGTCCTGATGCCAGCGCCGGGAATGTCGCTGGAACAAGTCCGCCGACTGTGCGAAGTCACCGTCGAATCCATCGAACAGGTGATGGCGAACCTCCGCTAATAACGGTAGCTCCGGCCGGCTACCAGGACAGTACTGACAGATTTAGTTAGAATCACAGACCTTCTTTCCACGACCGCCTTAATCTTCCTGAGTCGGGAATCGACAATGAGTACGCAGTCATATCTTCCGACGTGCCTCTTGCTTGTAATGTTGACGGTAACGTCGCTGGCAGACGAAACTTCCGGCGTACCAACGGTCGGTGAGAAGCTGTTTGCGCTTAATGTGAAAGCCCTGTTGGCTCAGAAATGCAACGCCTGCCATGGCGATGATCCCGACAAAGTCGAAGGTGACTTCAACATGCTGTCGCGTGACGCGATGTTGGTCGGTGGCGAGGCATATGCCGGAAAGGTCCTGATACCTGGCAAAGGGAAAGAGAGCTTCCTGTATCAGGTGACGACGCGCTCCGTGGAAGGCTACGAAATGCCGCCGAAGGAAGCAGAACGGCTCACCGAAGAACAGTCGCGGTGGATTCGAGACTGGATCAATGCCGACGCCCCATGGCCGGATGATAAGCGAGTTGCGGAGATTCAGCAGGCCTATGCCGAAGGGGAAATTGTTGCGACATCAGGTGGACTCGGGGATGCCTGGACAAACCGTCGTTATAAAACGGAACACCTGTGGGCGTATCGGCCGCTGCAACTGGAAGCCGTTCCGGACGGCGCACACCCCGTCGACTGGTTCATCAACCGCCGGCTGCGGGAAGTGGGGCTTGAGCCTGCACCGGCAGCGACTCCCCGTGAGCTCGCGCGACGGCTGAGTTTCGGACTGACTGGTTTGCCCGCAGCAGACCCTGCAAAAACAGATCAGTTTGCGGCGGAGTTCCCACACAACCAGACTGCCGCCGTGAAAAACTACGCTGGCGAATTGATGGCCTCACACCATTATGGAGAACACTTCGGTCGGCAATGGCTGGACGTTGCTCGCTATGCCGATTCAGCGGGTTTTGCCAACGATTATTCTCGGCCCAATGTCTGGCGCTATCGCGACTATGTGGTGCGAGCATTCAACAACGACAAGCCGTACCACGAATTCATCCGACAACAAATTGCTGGCGACGAGATCAATCCGTCTGATCCGGAGAACATTGTGGCGACCGGATTTTTACGAATGGGAGCCTGGGAGCAGACGGGGATGAGCGTCTTTCGGCTCACACGCCAGCAATGGCTGGACGACGTCACCGATTCCGTCGGGCAAACATTTTTGGCGCACCCGCTGCAGTGTGCAAAATGCCACGATCACAAATTCGATCCCATTCCGACACGCGACTATTACCGCATGATGGCCGTGTTCTCAACGACGCAGTTTGCAGAACCGGACACGGAATTTCTGGACAGCGAAAACAGAACCGGATTCGATTCCGCTCAAAATTGGACCAGGGCCAAGCTCGCAGCCTATCGACAGCAGAAAAACGAGCTCGAAGAGCAGATGCAATCCCGTCGGAAGGCGGAAGACAGTGACGCAAAAGTTGGCGAAAACGGACTGAATCCTGGCGATGAAGCGTCGCTGGCTCGCATCCGCAAAAACATCAGTCGACACACCTGGGAACTCGACAAAACCAAGCCTATCGCCTTCGCCGTATACACCGGTAAGGAAATCGAACGCAACAATGTCAGCAACCGCATCGCTTTGCCGAAAACGCCCTGGGCAGCGGGTGAACTGGAGGAGGACACAATCCTCACCGGAGGCGACGCGTTTACCCGCGGCGACGTCGTGCAACCTGCCGCGCTAAGTGCGGCCACCAACCTGGGACAAATGCCGCCGTACGAATTCCCGTCGGAAATGGGAAAACGACGACTCGCCCTGGCTAACTGGATTGTCGACAGGCAGAACCCGCTGACCGCAAGAGTGATGGTGAATCGCGTCTGGACGTGGCATTTCGGCAAAGGCATTGCAGGGAACCCAAACAACTTCGGCGCGACGGGCAGCCTTCCGACGCATCCGGAATTGCTGGATTATCTGGCGGACTGGTTTGTGCAACACGATTGGTCCGTGAAAGCGTTGAATGAACTCATTCTGACATCAGAAACCTGGCGGCGTAGTTCACGTCATCCGAATCCAGCTGCCGTGGCGGAAAAGGACCCGAAAGGTGAATTCTATGCCGTGCAGCGATCACGACGACTGACAGCGGAAGAACTTCGCGACGCGATGTTGCTGGCCAGTGGTGAACTGAACCCGCAGTTGGGCGGTATTCCGTGTCGGCCCGATATTAACATGGAAGTTGCCATGCAACCGCGACAGATCATGGGAGGCACGGCATCGGTGTACGAACCCGATCCGCTGCCGCAGCAACGCAACCGCCGAAGTTTGTATGCTGAAAAAATACGAGGACTGCGGGATCCGTTTTTCGAAGCTTTCAACCAGCCGGGGCCGGATAAGTCATGCGAAATTCGCGACACATCAACGGTTGCCCCGCAGGCACTGACTTTGTTCAACGCTGTGGAAGTTCATGATCGCGCTCTGGCGTTTGCGGCGACTTTGCTGAGCGGTGATGCAGGCCAAACAGACCCGCAACGCATCCAGCGCGCCTTCATCATCGCACTGGGGCGGTCTCCAACTTCGTCGGAAGTTCAAACATGTCTCGACCATTGGATGGCTGCGACGCAGGAAGAGTCTCAGCAAACACACACGCTGCAAATCTTCAACCGCGAAACGCAGCGGACGGTGATGGCGGAGAAAACGGGCGAGCCATACGACTTCGTGGAGATCATGCCGGCTTACGAAACCTACATTCACGACCTGCAACCCGCTCAGGCAGACGCGCGCACGCGCGGTCTGGCACAGGTGTGTCTGGTGATCTTTAATCTGAACGAATTTGCTTATCTTGACTGATCCCTGTGACTCGGGGCACCATAACGATGAATAACAATATCCTGAACTCACACCTGCGACGTGATTTTCTGTACGGACTCGGCGCCAGCATCGGTTCGATGGCGTTGACGGCGCAGCTGCGTGCTGACGAACCGAATCAGCAGCACGTTCCAGCTGCGGCGAAACGCTGCATCTTTCTGATGATGGAAGGCGGCCCATCACATATCGATACGTTCGATCCCAAGCCGGAACTGACGCGGCGGCACCTGGAAGAATTTACTCGCGGCGGCGACGAACAAAGCGCGATGTCTTCAGGAAAGCGGTACTTCGTCAAGACTCCGTTTTCGTTTCGAAAAACAGGAGAATCCGGCGCTGATGTCTGCGATCAGTGGGAGCATCTGCAGCATCGGGTGGACGACATCTGCTTTTTCCGTGGGGCTCAGGCGGAATCCGTGAATCATCCCACCGCGTGTTATCACATCAACACGGGTAACCGCTTCGGCGGCGATCCGGCAGTCGGATCATGGATGACATACGGGCTGGGTTCAGAGAACGGAAGCCTGCCGGGATTTGTGGTGCTGCCACGAAGCAGTTACCCACAAGGCGGTGCGGCCAACTGGTCGAACGGTTTTTTGCCCGCGCAGTTTCAAGGGACTCCGCTGCGTCCGGAAGGCAGTCCAATTCTCGACCTAAATCCGCCAGCCGGCGTGACTCGTGAACGCCAGCGCACGAACCTTGATCTGCTGGCGAGCCTAAATAAACAGCATCTGGCGCAGCGTCCCGATCGTACGGACCTGGAAGCCCGCATGAGTTCCTACGAACTGGCTTACCGCATGCAGACTGAGGTGCCGGGGATTCTTGATCTGGCGGGCGAAAGTAAAGACACGCTGGAGATGTATGGCGTGGGAGATGCGAAGACGGATGACTTCGGTCGGAAGTGCCTGCTGGCTCGGCGATTGGTGGCACAGGGCGTCCGCTTCGTGCAGGCGTATGCTGGCAACTGGGACAGCCACGATTATATCGAACGCGCGCACGGTTCTTTGATTCGGAGTGTTGACCGACCGATCGCAGCGCTGTTGAAGGATCTGAAGCAACGCGACATGCTGAAGGATACACTGGTGTTCTTTTGCGGAGAGTTTGGCCGGACTCCGGATAACGGTCTGCGAGGCGGGGGTAAATCGTACGGTCGCGACCACAATGCGAAAGCGATGACGATGTGGTTCGCTGGTGGCGGAGTCAAAGCCGGGCACACGATCGGAGCGACAGACGAGTTGGGAGCAGAAGCCGTGGAGTGCGTGCACCCGCTGCGGGACGTCCACGTGACGCTGTTGCGACTGATGGGGCTGGACGACAACCGACTGACGTTTTACCACGCCGGTCGATTCAAACAGCTCTCGCAATTCGGCGGTCAGGTGATCGAAGAACTGATTGGGTGATTTCCGGCCCCGCCACATGCTCTGGCTTAGTACAGCGGCACAATCGTGAGCAGCAACGTTGCTGTCTCGTCGTCCACCTCGATGATCACAGTGTGCGGTTGATCGACAGGCACGGCGCGGGTCCACATGACACGGTTAGAGGTCGCGTGGGACGCCTGGATCAGCACCGGTACGGAACTTCGAAAACGAATCTGTCGCCCGGATTGTTCGGCCTCAATCGTCGACGGCACGACCACCGCAAAAAGCTGACTCGCGCGTTGGCGTTGCTCTGCGCCACCGGCATCAGCCGGTACCGAATTCAGCAGAATTGCAATCAGCAACGCGTATCGCATCGCTTTGTCCTTAAGAAAAGCAGGAAGGCGTCTCTGCTTCAGGCACTTCCCGCGCCAAAGGACGAAATCTCATATTCGGACAACTCACCGTCGCGTAACTCACGCGAACAAAATCAGCCTCT
>CALFOL010000792.1 GCA_937919915.1 uncultured Planctomycetaceae bacterium | reverse complement strand
TCAGAATAGGCGACGCCTGTGAACTATGGTTGGTGGATTTGCTATTGGCCTCCAGGACTGTCCTGGGCATTCAGCGTTTGGCACATCCGCCAATTTGTGTTTGCACTGGCGACGGGGGTTGCTGTGTGCCATTGTGGAACAGCACAGGCCGATGAATCGCAGTCGCCTCCTCCGAACATTGTTCTGATTATGGCGGACGATCTGGGGTTTTCGGATCTGGGATGCTACGGCGGAGAAATTGAGACGCCGAAGCTCGATCGCCTGGCGGCTGAAGGGCTGCGGTTCACGCAGTTTTATAACTGCGCCGTGTGCCGACTTTCACGAGCGTCCCTGATGACTGGCCTGCACCCTCGCCGGGCTGAACGAGGCCGGCTGCTGCACGATAACATGACCACGCTCGCCGAAGTCGCGCGGGACGCTGGCTATCGCACATCGTTGACCGGGAAATGGCATTTCCCTGTGACAAAGCCGACAGACAAAAACCGCCTGCCGACGCGGCGCGGATTTGATGAGTACTACGGTCTGGCGGCCGGCTGCTGCAATTACTTCAACCCCGCAAAGCCGTTCCCGGAATCCTATAATGGTCAAGGCCCCGAGCCGTTCCTCAATCAGGAGTTGCCCGTGACCACGTTTCCGCCGGACTTCTACACGACTGACGCCTTTACCGCACATACCGTCGCGCAGATCGAAAAATTTGGCGGCGCCGATGATAAGTCACCCTTCTTTCTACATCTCTGCTACACCGCGCCGCATTACCCGCTGCATGCGAAGCCAGAGAACATCGCCAAATACAAGGGCAAATACGATGACGGATATTTCGCGATGCGGAAGAAACGCCAGGAACGGCTCGCCGAGCTTGGTTTGGTTGATCCGCAGTGGAAGCTTGCGGAACCACATCCAGGGTTGAGCAAATATCGCTACGACTTTGCGATCGCACCATGGGAGCAAATCGCCGACGGACCGCGTGAAAAGCGGCGCATGGAAGTCTACGCGGCGATGGTCGATTCGATGGATCAGGGAATCGGTCGTGTGTTGGATGCTCTTGATCGAACGGGAGTTGCGAACAACACGTTGGTGATGTTTCTCTCCGACAACGGAGGCTGTGCGGGGTACTCGGTTAACAACGACGCGGAGTTGCCAGGGAGTGTCGACACTTTCGATTACGTCGCGCAAGGCTGGGGCTGGGCGCAGAACGCTCCCTTCCGTCGGTACAAAACCTGGACGCATGAAGGTGGCATCTCGACGCCCATGATCGCACGCTGGCCGAGTGTCATCGAGAGTGGCTCACTGACTCATCAGGTTGGCCACGTGGTCGATTTTATGCCAACGCTGCTCGACGTCGCCGGTGCCGAGTATCCCGAGAAACGAAACGGCGTGCCTGTTTTGCCGACGGACGGACTGAGTCTCCTGCCGGTCCTTGAAGGAAAAGAACGCGCCAGTCACAAGTCGCTCAGCTGGTACCTCTACGGCAACCGCGCCGTGCGTCAGGGGAAATGGAAACTGGTCTGGGGAAGCAACGTGGGGAAGTGGGAGCTGTTCGATCTGGAGCTTGACCGGACGGAGACAGACGATCTCGCGGTACGCTACCCCGAGCGTGTCAAACAGATGCAAGCCGATTGGTTTCGCTGGGCGAAGAAAACCGGCGAGCCGGTGAAAGGAACGGGACTATGAGGCACGGACCAGACAAAGAGCGGTTCCAAACAATTCGCAAGACCATCATGAAGAATTGTCGGCTTGTCATATTGAGCTTCCTGCTTGCCAGTACGTTCGCCGCAACGGAACCAATTTCCGCTGCGGACAAGGTTGTCTGGAGTGGCGATGGGAAATACAGACTTCTCGTTCGCATTGAGTCGAGCGAACCTGCCAACCGGCCGATCGATGAATTGCCGGCAGAGCTGCAGATCGACTTCGCCGCGGAGTTGGAGAAGCTCGGCATCAATGCATTGCCTGACATCGCGTCGATTCAGGTCATGCAGTACGACTCGGAGACCGGTCGGCCGAAAAATTACGCGAACTACGCGTACGCCCGCGGCCCAAACGATCGCCCGTTTCGCTGGTACGACGCAGCGATTCCATACGAATTCCCAGACTTCAACGACACGTTGACCAGAACGAAAGACAAGATTGTTCGTCAAAATCGCACTCGCGCCGGCTACTTCTACAACGTGCTGGGCGACTGGCACGAAGGACGACTTGCGTGGACTCACACGCAGGCCGGCGACGCCGACACTCACTACGCCGTCTACTTCGACCTGCTTCCTGCGGAGGAGAAACCGCAGTCGATGCCACCACGAGGATGGCTCGGTGACGGATTGCCGCGTTGTGACAAAGTGGGGACCAGTTCGACTGGAGCGGATCATTCTCGGCTTGAGCTCGATGACTGGAACGATGACGGGCTGGTAGATCTCATCGTCGGCGAAAGTTACGGGCATGTGCTGTGGTGGCCGAATTGTGGAACGAAGCAGCAGGCGAAGTTTAGTTACTCGAAGTTCGTGGTGAACGCCGACGGCCTGCCGATTGATGCCGGCATGTCGGCCGCTCCGAAGGTCGTCGACTGGGACGGTGACGGTGTGAAAGATCTGCTGGTCGGCGCGCACTGGAACCGTATTTTGTTCTATCAGAACACGGGAACTGACCGAGATCGAAAGCTCGTTTGCCGCGGTCCGGTTCTTGTCGACGAGCAACCGCTTGAACTTCCGCTGCAACCGCTTACGCGCGGCAAGACGGAAATCTTCAAACGTGACTACTATCCGGTTCTGGAAACGGTGGACTGGGACGCCGACGGCGACACGGATCTGCTCGCCGGCGGCTATATCACGGGAGTGATTTTCTTCTACGAAAACACCGGTCGTGGCTCCGATCAGACACCGCGACTTGTTTTGCGCGGTCCAATTCAGGCAGATGGAAAACTCCTGAACGTCAGTCACTGGTGCGCGGCTCCGTGTGTTGTTGATTTCGACGGCGATGGCGATCTCGATCTCGATCTCGTAGTCAGCTCGTCGCGAAATATCTACATGTTCACAAATGAGGGTTCGAAGACCGAGCCGAAGTTCATCACTCACGCGAAGCACTTGCCGGGTTCATGGGGGCTGGCTTCGATTAGTGCGAATCAGTTTCGGGACTGGGACGGAGACGGGCAGCTTGACCTGATCCGCGCCTACACTGTCCGCCTGAATTCCGGGGAAGGCAACCCGTTCCGCTGGACGAAGACCGTTTCAATACTACCGCGCGGACAGCACATCGAGCACCCGTCCGGCATCGGCGATGATTGGTTCTGGCCGCGGCCCGATGACTTCGACCAGGACGGAAAGATCGACGTGCTGTTTGGTGACTGGCATGGACACGTTTGGCTTCACCGCAACCTATCGACGGCAGATCAGCAGCAATTCGATTTGAAGGGATTCCGACTGAAATTGACCAGTGGCGATCCGATCAAAGTCGGATCGATCGATCAGGATCCGTCGAAGAATTTCAACGCGCTGCAGGGCGCCCGCACGGTGTTCACCGCAGCCGATTTCGATCGCGACGGGGCACGCGATCTCGTGATTGGAGACACCTACGGCAAGATCCGATACTTCCGCAACGCGACGCCGGGCAACGCGGCGGAACCGCGTTTTGCCGATCCGGTTGAGATCGGTGTCCTGGGAATCCGTGGTCTGGTGGACTCAGCGGACTGGAACGGCGACGGCCGGCCGGATGTGATCGCGAGCGCTGCCAGCGGAAACTTCAGAGTCTATTTGAACGAGGGCCGAGATGTGAAACAGCGATTCGCCGAAGGTTTCGATCCGGGCCTACCACCCATCATTCAGCCGCGCGTGATTGTGGCCGACATCAACGGCGACGACGATCTGTTCCTGCCGAGCACTCAGGGATCCTGTTTCGTGGAACGATCATTTCTGAAGAGCGGTTACGCGCAAGCCTTACTCACAGCAACACAACAGAGGCCGAAGCAATGAGCATGACCAGTGTGAAACTAACTCGACTCGTTCTTCTTCTGTTTGCCGTCTCCTGCAACTCGCTGGCTGCTCAGGAGCCGACGACACTTGTGGTCTTTGGCGATTCAACAACAGCGAAGCGTGGGGAGTTGAAGATTTACGCGGAAATTCTCCAAGAGGAATTGCCTCAGAAAGGACTGCCGGTTCGCGTCGTCAACGCGGGCGTCGGCGGCAATAACACCGAACATGCCCGCACTCGCTTCGACAAGGATGTTCTGGGTCAGAATCCTGGCGTTGTCGTTGTTCAGTTCGGAATCAACGACGCGGCTGTTGACGTCTGGAAGGATCCGCCAGCGACGAAATCGCGTGTCTCGATTCTGAGCTACGATAAAAACCTTCGTCACTTTGTTCGAACGCTCAAAGCTTACAAAACACGAATCATTCTGATGACTCCCAACCCGCTGCGCTGGACGCCGAAGATGCGCGAGCTGTATGGCAAACCCCCTTATCTGCCGAACGAAGTGAACGGGTTCAACATAAAGTTGGAGGCGTATGCCGAAACGACTCGGCAGATCGCCAGAACTGAAAACGTGCCATTGATCGACGTGTATCGAAGCTTCGAGCAGTTCGGAACGTCGGAAGGCCAAAGCGTCGACGACCTGTTGCTCGACGGCATTCACCCTAACGAACGCGGTCATCGTCTCGTCGCCGATCAGTTGCTTGCCCTGCTGTTGAAACCCGCGGAGGCGAACACAAACGATTTGCCCGCGACAATTGAAGTGAAGAATGTCGACAACCCGGCAGATTCGAGACTAAGCAATCCGAATGCCGTGACGACGAACGTCCGTTTCGAGGACTACGTGTCCAACCCGCCGCCCAACCACCGCGATCCGGTCCAGGGCTGGGTCGGGCAGTTTCCCATCCCGTTTGCCGGATTAGTGAAACCAACTGCCGCCAACACGACCGTTTCGCCACTGCCCACGCCGGTTGGCCTGTTGATTGAGAGTTCTGCCGACACTGTGGGTTTCTACGACCCGAGTTCGCAGGTTGATTGTGCCGACGCGCGGGCCGACAAGCTGATCTTTCGTTTTGTTGATCCCACGAACACTCGCCGCGCTGCCACTGTTTCGCGAATCGCCTTTCGAGTCACCGGCACCTCGGTCTTGAACGGGAAGGTCCATTACAGCCTCCATGACATCTCGGGGAAAACGCTGACTTCCGGCATCGCCAAACCGAATCCAACCAGTCGTCGAGCCGAAGCGGAAGTTGATTGTGAGGCATTACTGAATGGCGAAGCACTTTCGGTCATCCACAAAGTCGTCGTCGAACATTCCGGCCCCGGGTACTTCGTTGTCGGGGGCGTCACGCGTTCACACGAAGCGGATTTGAGCTTCGACGGCTTCCACGTGAGTGATCAGAACGTCCGCCGCCAACTTGGCGAACAGATCCCGCTGGCACATCCGGACCAATGGGAGAACTCACGGAAAGCCGATCTCATCTCCGACATGACTCTCTGCACTCCAGCCCATGCTTTGTCGAAACGCCGCGAGCATGCGAAGTGGAAAGTGTTTGAATACGAAACCGCTGAATACTCAGGAAAGTGCGTGTCTGTCGGACGCGAATCGTCGGCACCTGACCTTACGTTTAAGCTCGGCAAACAGGGCTGGCACGCCGTCTACGTTGGCCTCAGCACCATCACTGATCTGGTGCGACCGGATAAGAACCATGTCGAAGTTAAGCTGACCAACGATCCTGCCTACACACGGCTCAGCAACCGCCTCGACCTGGCTTCGCCGCGCCGCGACGTGCTGGAAGAAGTTTTTCTCGGCGTCGCAGATCTTAGCGAAAACGATCTACACTTTTCCACCGTCTATGAAATGCCCGCGCGTATTCATTATGTGAAAACCATTCCGCTGACCGACGCCGAAGTCGCCATTGTGCTGGCGGACCGCAACCAAAAGGAGACAAGGACCTCCGTCGCGACGTTCGACGGCTTCACATGGATTCATCCCTTCCGTCCGCAGAGCCGCGCGGACCTGGCGGCGACGTTTTCGGCGTATCGCAACAGTGACTGCAAAACGTGGTGGTTTCAAGTTGGTGGAGCAGACCTGGTGCATCACCCGACCAAAGTGGGCAACTTAATGGGCGGCCACCTCGACACATTTCCACGGTCCGTCGATCGCGAATATGTGGAATCAGTGCAGCATCTGCATGCGAAAGGAATCGACCCGTTGCGAGTGGCCGTCGAGGAAGCTCACGCTCAGGAGGCGGAGATTCTAATTTGCCTGCGCGCCGCCGGTTGGAAAGGCGCGCCACCGTGGGAAGAGTTCTTCATGAGTGAATTCTACGAATCGCATCCCGAATGGCGCTGCATCGATCACGACGGAACGCCGACCATGCACCTGAGTTATGCGGCCGAAGAAGTGCAGGATCACCTGATCGAAGTCTACCGTGAAGCTCTGCAACGGGAACCGGACGGCGCAGGGTTTATGTTTCACCGTGGCATGCCGTTAATGCTGTGGGAAGAACCGTTCTGCCGGCGATTTATCGAGAAATTTGGAGAGGACCCGCGGAAAATTGCGGAAGACGATCCACGAGTATTTGAAATGCGAGCTGAGATCGTGACGGGGTTCATGCGAAAAATTCGGGACGTGCTTGATGAGACGGCAAAGAAACTGGGGCGCGAAGATCGACGATTGAAACTGGCGGTAACGACGTTCGCAACAGCGGCTGACAACAAGACATTCGGGCTCGACGTCGAAACATGGATTCAGGAAAAGCTGATCGATCAGATCGGCATCGCGTGGTTCGCTTACTACACCAGCGGATTAAAAACGAAGTCGGGCGACACGGCATACTACTCTCGCATCACGGCAGGCACAGACGTGAAAATTTACCCCTTCTACGTCGGCTGGAAGATGAACAGTGCAAGCGATTTGCTGAACAAAGTCGCCCAGAACTACGTCGATGGAGCGGACGGCATCGCGTTCTGGGATCCGAACCAGTTCGAGACATGGCAAAGCGGAAAGAATGCATTTTGGCCACTGGTTTCACGGTTGGGACATCGCAGAGAAATCCTCAACGGATCGCTCCTCTACAAGCCCGTCGCAACTCCGCTGACGCGTCTTGGTGAGAACCACTACAGCCGCTGGTACCCGAACACAGGATTCTGATCATTGCCCGCTTCCGGACCGGCACAAGAAGAAAGCAAAGCAGGCCACCGACCACGGCGATTCGCGTGATCGAATGCGGCGTTATTCCGTCCGGCAACCCCTTGACTTGATCGCTTACAGATTCGTTTTGGCGCCAGCTTTCTGTCGCCCGCTTGTGACGGTGCCACTGGACGGAGCACTCCAATGAAACGCCATTCTGCAAGTATCCGGCGTTCGATGGATACAGGACCCTCAACGCTGCGAACCGGTTTTGCACTGATTGAGCTGCTGGTTGTGATTGCAATCATTGCCATCCTGGTGAGTCTGCTGTTGCCGGCGGTTCAGCAGGCTCGCGAAGCGGCAAGGCGAACACAATGTGCCAATCATCTGAAGCAGATCGGTTTGGCATTTCACAACCATCATGACCAGTACGGGTATTTCCCGACTGGCGGTTGGGTCTGGAACACCCCGCCCAGCTACAAGAACGGGCATCCTGATGTAGCCGCCGACCAGCGCGCTGGGTGGGGGTTCCAGGTCTTGCCATTCGTTGAGGCAAACAATGTCTAATTCGCAGAAAGTAAGCGTCAGGGAAAACAAGAGCAGAAAAACACGGTCGGCACAAAGAAGCGGTGCAGGCTTATCTCGCAACGGATCACCTTCGTGGATGATTGCATCGGCGTCTTACTGAACGGTCTTGCAGCGAGCAAATACGCGGACAACACCGTCGGAAAAAAAAAAGGAAAAAAAAGGGGAAAAAAAAGGGGACGCAGCTCATTGTTTCCGAATTCTGGGTCGTCCTCCTGAGCGGAGTGTGTGCTCAAGGCTTAAGCGAGCTGCGGATTGGGAAATCCATGACTCGCTGCCATACGGACTGCCCTTCTTTACGCAGCGGCGAATGGCCTCAACTTCTGATTCCGTTTCCGGCTTGTTCACATGAGATCGCCATTGCCGAGGACGAGAGATCGGCCAGTCTGCTAAAACCGCAAGGTCGTCAGCTTTCCCGTGAACGCGGCGCCAAAGGCTGCCATACTTCCAGTCCTCGGCGTTTTCCACCAACGATGCACGAAGAGGATTTCTCTCCACGTAACGTAGCAACGTCCGCAGGTGATCATCATCCTGAACAGGAAACGTCTTGAACCGTCCCTGATACAAGTGACCAGTGCCTTCCGTATGATAATGGGCGTGCCATCGCATTGTGTGAGTGTGCGTGAGCCAGCGAAAGAAGTCGGACAACTGGGAATCCGTCTCAGGACGAACGACGAAATGCCAGTGATTGGGCATCACCGTGTAGGCAAAAATTGGCAAGCCTTCTTTGGCGACAGCTTCGACTAAGACTCGTTCAAACGCTTCGTAGTCTTCAGCCTTTTCGAACAGCGTCAATCGCGCAACGGCACGGTTGAGAACGTGAAAGCACGTCTTCGCAGGACAAATTCGGGGGCGTCGAGGCATCACCCAATGCTAACCAACGTCACTGCTGAAATCAATGAGCTGCGTCCCCTTTTGATCGCCCGGATCGCCCGGATGGTGATGTGGCGTTCTTGGGGGGCGGCTGATTCGTCGACATCATTGCTTCTCATATTCCGCCAGATAGCCCATGAAATTGCGACGATGTTCCTCTTCATCGGCGAGTGACTGAATGCAGAGGTCCTGCGTTACATAATCAACACCGTCGCAGAGTTTGATAAGCTTGTTGTACTGGCCAATCGCGGAATTTTCTGCGTCGATGACTCCTTTGATCACAGACACGACGTCGGTCGTGTCTGCCTTCGGCTGCAGGGATGCCTGAGCGGATTTGAATTCGCCACT
>CALFOL010000791.1 GCA_937919915.1 uncultured Planctomycetaceae bacterium | reverse complement strand
TGTAAAACTTCGTTAAAGTGATTTTAGATTTTTCAAAACTTTGCTGAAGGAATTGTGTCCGCCGCTTCACTTACGAAAGTGACCCTGGCGAAGATCCTTCTGTCACCTTGCGAACGGCTCATCATGAGTACACGAATCTGTTTGACTCTCGCTGCGCTATTCGGATTCTGCGCCGTTCTGTTAGGAGCGTTCGGCGCTCATGGATTATCTGGTCGTGATTCACGCCCTGGCTTTTTAGAACGCAAGTACGCCGACACACCGCCGAAGACAGTTGCCGGCATGGAGCAGCCCGCCTCGTACAAATACCTGCAGGACTTTCAAACCGGCGTCAGATATCAGATGTGGCACTCATTAGCTTTGTTTGGCGTCGGCCTGTTAATGCAGCAGGTCTCTTCGAAACTCCTCAGCAGTGCCGCATGGTGTTTTGCGGGGGGCATTATGCTGTTTTCTGGCGCGTTGTATGTGCTGGTTATATGTGGACCGGATTGGTTAGGTGTCAAATGGGGACTCGTCGCTCCCATCGGCGGCACACTGCAACTGCTCGGCTGGATGTTGCTGGCAGTCTTCTGCTTTCGATACAAGCCAACAGTTTCGTAGAGTACGCTCCTGCGTACCAGACACGGTGGACTCCGTCGAACATTGGGAGCTCCAATGCGATCAGGTATCGTCCCTGACTGTGCCCTGTGATTTCTGAAACACGTTCGTTCTTTTCTGCCTTCAATGGAATCTTTCGCATGTTGATCTTCGATGCTCATCTGGACCTCGCATGGAACGCATTGGAATGGAATCGCGACCTGCTCCAGCCGGTTGCCGCCATTCGTGAATTCGAACAACAGTTTTCGGGGGCCGTCCCGGGGGATGCAACAACATCCGTGCCCGCACTGCGAGACGGCAATATCGGCCTCGTGATCGCCACCCTATTGCCGCGATTCAAACGGCCCGAGAGTCCACGCACGTTCTATCAGTCGCGTGAAGCTGCGTTTGCCGCGATGCAGGGGCAGTTGGCCTGGTATCGGTCCATGGTCGAGCTCGGCCACTTCGCGGAACTCACGGATCTGCCTGCTTTGGAACAGCACGTGGCAACGTTGCAGGACAGCGGGCTAAACAATGATACTCCGATCGGGTTTATTCTCAGCATGGAAGGCAGCTGGGCGATTCCCGATCCGTCTTACGTCGAACGCTGGTACAACATGGGTCTGCGGATTCTGGGTCCATGCCACTATGGTCCGGATGACTACGGACACGGCACCGGCAGTGAAGGTGGTCTCAAAGAGAAAGGCCCCGAACTGCTCCGCGAAATGGACCGCGTCGGAATGCTGCTGGATGTGACTCACCTGTCCGACGATTGTTTCTGGCAGTCGCTGGACATCTACACTGGCCCGGTGCTTGCCAGTCATCACAATTGCCGATCGCTGGTGCCTGGAGATCGACAGCTGGCGGACGAACAGATCAAGAAGCTGCTGGAACGTGACGCCGTCATTGGCCTGGCTTTCGACTCGTGGATGATCCGTCCCGGCTGGATCAAAGGCAAAACGAATCCAGCAACGGTGTGCCTGGCAGACGCCGTCAATCACATCGACCACATCTGTCAACTGGCTGGAAACACAAAGCACTGCGGCATCGGCAGCGATCTCGACGGTGGCTTCGGCAGAGAACAATCCCCGTGCGATCTGGAAACCATCGCCGACCTCCAGAAGATCGGCCAACTGCTCAGCGAACGCAATTATTCTGACGCAGACATCACCGGCATCATGCACGGCAACTGGATCGACTTCTTCCGCCGTGCGTGGTCGTAGGGTACTCTCTCGCGTACCAGCCATCTCGACGCCGAAAAACATTGGAAAACCAATACGGTCAGACGTCTCCACTGACCGTCACGCAGGAGCGTGACCTACTGACTGAATTTCACACAACATAGAACTGTCATCCGCTAAGGAAAACGCCATGCATCGAACTCTACTGTCACTCGTTACTCTCACAGTTCTTTGTCCAGTCAACGCCACAGCGGACGAACTACTGCTGGAGGACTATCAGAATGGTGGCATCTTCAACACATCACGATTCGACAATGACTTTCAGGATTCGCTCGGTCGTCAGAATATATCCCAGGACGTGGGCGACTTTTCTGAAGTGAAGTGGGCAGCCAAGTGGAGCGGGCTGGCATCCACTGGGCTGCCGCGAAACCTGAGTCGCTTCAGGACATTTCAGGTTGATGTGATGGTGAAGCCTGGTCAGCCGGTTGAGGAAGAGACAAACTTCTACTTTCAGCTGCTGAACCAAGTGGAAACCGGGTACTCGTACTGGGAGTTTTTCGTTCCCCAAAACAAAATCAAAGCCGACGGCAAGTGGTATCGCGTGCAGTTTCCGATGTCGAAATTCTACGGCAGTGGTGGGGGAGGTGGTGCCAGGCCCGAAAACTTCGAAACGATTTTAGGGTGTGTCGGCGGCATGACGTTTGACGAAGACGGTGACAAATTTGAATTCAAGATCGCTCATTTCGACAACTTCAAACTGACGGATGTGGAGGTTGCCGACATTGTTGTTCAGCCCGCTCCGGTGAAGTAAGTTTTCAGATCTTCGGTGACATATCAGCACTGCGTGCCATGAGCGTTGCATGTTACGGTCCTGCGACCATCACGTCAGAATATCTCGCAGCACGTGGCCGTGCACATCCGTTAAACGGCGATCAATTCCGTTGTGCTGAAACGTCAGGCGCGTGTGATCCAATCCCAGCAGGTGCAGGATCGTGGCGTTCAGGTCGTGGATAGAAGAAACGTTTTCGACAGCCTTGAAACCCAGTTCGTCCGTCACGCCGTAGCTCACGCCACGTTTCACGCCGGCACCACCCAGCCATGCGGTGAAGCCCTGCGGATTGTGGTCTCGCCCCTGTTGGCCCTTTTGAAACATCGGCATGCGACCAAATTCGGTGCACCACACAACCAATGTGTCTTCCAGCAACCCTCGTTGCTTTAGGTCGTTGAAGAGTGCCGCTGCGGGTTGGTCGAGGATTTCACCGTGGATGTCATATTGTTCTCGGAGGTTTGAATGACCGTCCCAGTTCAAACGGCCGCCGCTGGCGTATGATCCGTTGAACAGCTGTACAAACCGCACGCCGTTTTCGATCAGCCGTCGTGCCAGAATTGCGTTCTTCGCGAACGCGGCTTTCGTTTCGTTGGGCGAATCGGCTCCGTACATTTTCAACGTCTGAGCCGTCTCGGTCGACAAATCGGTGATCTTCGGCACGGAAAGCTGCATCCGCGCCGCGAGTTCATAGCTGGCGATACGAGCGGCCAGGTTGCTGTCGCCGGGATTCTGTTTCAGGTGCTCTTCGTTCAACATCGACAGCAATGACCGCGCCGCGTTGTCTTTGCTCTTCGTGATGCCAACAGGGGCAGACAGATTCTGAATCGGCTTGCTGCTGCTAAACGGCGTTCCCTGAAAGACTGCGGGCAGGAAGCCTGGTCCCCAGTTGTTAACGCTCGCCTGAGGCACACCGCGCGGATCGGGGATGGCAACAAACGCGGGCAGGTTTTGATTCTCTGTGCCCAGCGCATAGGTCGCCCATGCACCAATACTCGGGAAACCGTCCAGCACAAACCCCGTCGAAAGAAAGTTCTCTGCCGGACCGTGTGTGTTCGACTTGTTCGTCAGCGTGTGCACGAAGGAGATGTCATCAACAATCCCGCCGAGATGCGGAATCATGTCCGAAACCATCTTGCCGCATTCACCGCGCGGACGGAATTTGTACTGCGGCCGTGCCAGATTTCCTGCCGGTCCCTGAAATGTGACGGCCGGACCACCTTCGAAAGGTTGGCCGTCGCGTTTGATAAGTTCCGGTTTGTAGTCGTAAGTTTCCAACTGGCTGCACGCACCAGCGCAAAAGATCACGAGAACATTTTTGGCCTTCGCTTCATGATGTCCCTGTCGCGAAGCGTGTGGTTCCGAAGAATCGAATTGCACGGAGCTGCTGGCGAGTAGCTGATCCTGTTTCAATAAAGTCGCAAGGGCCGCTCCGACAAGCCCGGAGGCAGCCTGTCCAAACATATCACGTCGCTGCAGGAGGCTGCGTCCTGTTTGTGAAAGAGCGATTGGCATGTGAACGGTGCTTGCGGATTCGTTTTCGGGTGGAAGTGCCAGTGGGCTGTCACGATATGTTGATGTTTCCCGGCCTCAAAGCAAGTCATTCGCTCAGCATTGCCGATCCCCAAACTGTGGATAATTCGCAGTTTGGGGTTGTGGTCCACACTGAACTGTGACGCAATCACAGTTCAGTCACCGCGTGGACAAGGAAATTGCATGGATCATGCTCAATAACAACGAACTTGAGGTTCTTCGATTGCTGTGGGAGCAGTCGCCGCGAAAACCGGCAGACCTGCAGGGGGGATTTGGCTGGGCGATCGACAATGGCACGCTCAGAAGCGTGCTCACGGGCATGGTTGATCGCGGGCTCCTGAAGCGGGAACGCGATGGGCGGGCCTATTTTTATTCACCGCGTGTACGCCGCGAAACGCAGTTAAAGCGAGTGATCGGACGCATTGCTGATGTGTTCGCCAGCGGTTCGACGGGAGAACTGCTGATGTCACTCGTCAAGAACGAAAAGCTGAGTGACGATAAGATTCAGCGTCTCCGCGAAATCGCAGACGGTCGAGAACAGCCTCAAAGCAAAGGTCAATCATGACACCTGCTCTATTACTCATCGTGCGGTTGACGGTCGTGCTGGCAATCGGCTGGTTCGTGAGCCTGTGCGTCCGCAGGTCGAACCCTCGGTGGACCGTATTGACAACCCGCGCGATGATGGCTGCCACGGCATTGGCGCCGCTAATCGGATTCGCCGGACCAGTGTGGAACCTGCCAGTGCTGCCGGGCGTCGAAAGCGATGTTCCGCCGGAGTTCAATGTTGACGTCTTGCCAGCTCCTGAGCGGACAATCGTGAGTCATGGCGACCGACCACCAGCTCCCCCGAGCATTACCAGGTCGTCGCCATCTGGTTTCGACACAATGGTGGTTGATTCTGAAAGCGCGATTCGAATGCCAGTGGAGAAACTCCGGACGGCGACGCCATCGGACGTTTCCATTGCCCAGCCGACTCTGCCCACGAGCGCTGAGCG
>CALFOL010000790.1 GCA_937919915.1 uncultured Planctomycetaceae bacterium | reverse complement strand
ACCATTGCAAATACCCTTGCGGAAACCATTTCGCCCGGCGACACCCTGATCGCACCGATCGCACCGGTCGCAGCTGCTGCGACCGCGACGGCCGAACCAGCAGTCGTTGATGAAGCGGATCTTCCGGAAGGTGAGGAAGAAGACGGCTCGATTCTATCGAAGCTGCTGCTGACTGGCGGAACCATCGGCGGCAGGAACACGTGGCAGGTGATAGCCATGAATGCCGCACTGCACGGCGCGATTTTGCTGTTGCTGGCACTGATCATTCTGCCAACGCCGGAATTCGACATCTTCATGGAGATCACCAGCGCCATCGAACCAAAAGATCCTGTCGAAATGGAGTTCGAAGCTGTTGAACTGGAACAGCCTGTCGAAATTGATTCAGAAACGGCCGAGACGGAAGTACCGAATCAGTTCGATGTCGAAAGTCCCGACATGATCGAGATGGATATCAGCGACGTGGAACTCAGCATTCCGGATCAGCTGATCATCTCGGACTCTGCCACGGGCCCGCCGACAACAAATTCGAAAAGCGAACTGGGAGGCCGCAGCAAAGCGGGTCGAGCCGCCATGGTTGCCAAACGCGGTGGCAGCGCGGCCAGCGAATCAGCCGTCAACCTGGGACTGAACTGGATGGCCAAGCATCAATATCCCGACGGCGGCTGGAGCTTCGATCATTCACTGGGTGAATGCCAGGGCCAGTGCGGTGATCCTGGAGAGTTGACAACGGACTGCCGCAATGCGGCGACAGGTATGGCACTGCTGGCCATGCTGGGAGCCGGCCAAACGCCGTTTTCCGGCGACTTTCAAAAGGAAGTTCAGTCGGGCGTCGCATTCCTGATGAAGAATTCAGCACCTGTTGGCGCGGGTCTGGATCTGCGCAGTAAACATGCGGGAAACACGGGCATGTATACGCAGGCGATCGCTGCCACAGCCTTGTGCGAGGTGCTCGCCATGACGCAGCACGAATACATGGAACACCGACAGGACAAGGAACAGGCGAAAACAAATGCCCAGCGCAAGAAATACATCGCACAGCTGTATCCAGCAGCGCAGTCGAGTGTCGGCTTCATCATGAACGCTCAGCATAGCAGTGGTGGCTGGGGTTACGATCCAGGAACCGCGGGCGACACGTCCATTCTTGGCTGGCAAATGATGGCACTCAAAAGTGCGGCTCACGCAAAGATCTCTATATCCGGCAAAACGGTCGCCGGAGCAAACGCGTTTCTGAATTCTGTACAGGCAGAAAACGGCGGCTATGGCTATCGCGACCGTACACCGAAACTATCGACAACAGCCATCGGAATCATCTCACGCATGCTGTCCGGGATGCGGCTTAATGACCCCAAGCTGCAAATGGGAATTGCTCAAATCAGTGCCCGCGGCCCGGAAAAGAGCAACATGTACCACAACTACTACGCGACGCAGGTGATGATGCACGCGGGCGGTGAAAAATGGCAGAAATGGAATGCCGTCATGCGTGACCAACTGGTCAACACACAGGTCAAAGACGGCCACGCCGCCGGCAGCTGGAATCTCGCCGACGCCCACGGAAAACGAGCCGGCCGAATTTACATGACCTGCCTCTGTACGATGACACTGGAAGTCTACTACCGCCACCTGCCGCTGTACGGCGAACCAGATGAAGAAGAAATGAAAGACGATTCCGAAAAAACACTCGACCTGACCAAGAAGGAAGAGAAGTAAAGAATCCCCGTTTCTCGTGCTCCAGAATCCCGCGGCACACGCTGTGCGAGGGTTTCCCGACCCCGCACACAACCTGACCGAAGGTCTCCCCGTTCCACAGCGGTGCAACACTCCCGAGCACCCAGATCCATGTGTCATGGCGCCAAACGTCACGGTGCCAAACGCGGCGCTGAGTATCCCTGCTCACGGACAGTCTTCAGCAATGTCCTGAGCTGCTGCACCTTCTGAGCATTCGCTGTCGCAAGGTTGTTCCTCTGTCCCGGATCTGTCGAGAGGTCGTACAGTTCCACGGCCTGATCATCGTCAGCGGGATAAGACCACTTGTCTTCCCAGACCTTATTCCGGCCGCTGACGTAACCGTCTTTCGCATCGACCAGCAACCAGTCACCGTGGCGAATCGCATAGTGATCGACTTTGGTATTGTGCACGTGCGTCGTCCGAATCGGCGTCGTACTGCCCATCAGCAACGGCGTCAGATCGTGCGAATCTTCGGCAGCGTCCTTCGGCAATGCAAACTCCAGAGAAGCCGCCAGTGTCGCCATGATATCAATCTGAGAAACCAGCGCGTTGCAAGTGGCTCCGGCTTTGGTCAGTCCGGGCCACCGCACGATAAACGGCACGTGATGACCACCTTCATAGATGTCCCGCTTCAAGCCGCGAAACGGAGTGCTGGACCAGTGGTCGTATTGTGCATCACGAGCATACGCATACTTTTCCGGACCATTGTCGGCTGTGAAGATCACAACAGTATTTTCTGCCTGACCGGATTCATCCAAAGCCGTCAGCAGACGACCAATGGCGCTGTCTGTTTCGAAAAGGAAATCGCCGTACGGCCCCGCCTGAGACTTTCCATCGAAT
>CALFOL010000789.1 GCA_937919915.1 uncultured Planctomycetaceae bacterium | reverse complement strand
TTGTGAACGGTACTCGCTCGCGGGAGCAGCCTTTCTTGGATCGAAACGCGTCGTCCGCGGCCACAAGTCAGCGAACTTCGCTGTGATGCGACAGGGCGGACGCAATAACGCACTTCAGGCCCTCGTCCAGCGAGGTATGCTGGCGACCAAGCAGCGTCTTCATCCGTGATGCATCCGGAAGCCGACGCTTCATGTCTCCTTCAGGCAACTCCGGCAGGTGCACGATGTTGGATTTCGAGTCGCACAGCTTAATAACGATTTGCGCGAGCTCCAGGATGGTGGTCTCTTTCTCTGATCCAACATTCACGACATCGTTGACAAACTGGTCCTGCGCAAGAGCGTTGTAGCAGGCGTCCACGTTGTCCTGGATGTAACAGAACGTACGCGTCTGATCACCTGCACCATAAACGGTGATGTCCTCGTCTTTCAGTGCCGCATGCACAAAACGAGCAACCACGAAGTCATCGCTTTGACGCGCCCCGTAGGTATTGAAGAAACGAAAGATCGTGAAATCCAGATCGAATTCGGTTTGGTACGACTGAAAATACGCTTCTCCAACATTCTTGACGATGGCGTACGGCAGACGGGAATTCAGCGGCGTGGTGACTTCGTTCTGCGGATATTCGACCGACTCACCATACACCTCTGACGAAGACGAAAAGAAAACCCGCTTCACGCCGGTGTTCTTGGATAAGTCCAGGACATTTCGGAAACCGTCAATGTCCTTCAGTACCAGCGCCGGATTCGCAAGTGTGCGCTGTACACCGACCACCGCAGCGTAATGAAAGACATAGTCGAACTGAAACCGTCCAAAGATCGCCGCCATGTCAACCGTGCTGTTGGCGTCGGCCGTAATGAACGTGCAGCGGGGCGACGGATTCGCATAGTACTTTTTTCCTGTTGACAAATTGTCGACAAGAACAACATGCATACTTTCGTCCTGCAATAAACGGTCTGCCAGACAGCTCCCGATAAAGCCCGCACCGCCTGTGATGAGCACTGTCGCCATTTGTTTTACTTTGAGTCTTGTAGAAAGTCTGAAATTCTCTGCCGTGTCACAATAACGTGTGAGACTGATTTATTATACGGCGGGCACTCTGAGTTCGCTGGAACTAAGACGGTGCCGCAGAGTTCCTGCGGTTGCAGGACGCGACAATCGCAACAGCAGCAACCGGATGGCGACGTTTGGAAGAATAATCTGGTATCTGTTTGCAGGCCGCCATGAAGAAAGGCATTGTCCGGGACCGGAACTGAGACAACGGGGGCGTGGACCATTTGTGTCGGCTTGATCTCCGGCAAGCCCGCTTCCCAGTTATGCCGCTTCGATTCCCGCATGCTATTGCAATCGGCTTTACTCCGTTAGCTGCCTGGCATGTTCGATTAGCTTTTCGGCCTCAGCAACTTTTCCCTGCTGAACGAGTGGTCCGACCTGTTGCATGATGCCATGTATTTGCTGAACCTTCTGCTGCATCGCCTGAGCTCTCTGCATCACCTGCTGAATGCGTCCACCCAGTTCAGGTGGCATGGCTTGCGGCGGGTTCACGTCAGGGCGGTGGATGGGCGTCGGCCGCCGACCGGGATTCTGCAGCTGTTGGTGAGCCGTTTGATAGCGTTTTCGAACAAATATCTGCTGCGACGCAACAATGTCATCATAATTTCGGTCGCCTGGAACGGTCGCTCGGCGATGCGGAAAAGGATCCTTCTGCAGATGCGGTTTAATCAGTGCATACTTGGCGTCGATCGCAGCGCACAGGCGATCAGGCGAAAAGTGTTTCTCCAGAACCTCTGCCGCAATACTACGGTATCGCGCCAGCAGCTGTGGGTTTGCGATGACGCGATCGAGCAACGGATTCCTGTGTCCGGTGGGAACCGGCCATGCGGCGTTCCAGTCTTCCAGCACATAAACACGACCAAAAGCGATTTCACAGAATCCAACATCCAGATCCCATGGCAAGTAGTGCCAGCGATCCTGTTTGGGATCGTGGTACAGATAAAAGTTATGCGGCCCCCAACCGGTCAGTTGATCAAACGCCCCTGACAGCAACATCACAGAGGTCACGCGCAAAAAGCTGTCGACATCCATTTTCGATTGCAGCACGTGCGCGAAGTCTTCGTCTGGGGTCTGATTGATTACCTTGATGAAGCCGACCAGTTGGGTGACGTGCTTCTTCGCCGCCTTGTTCTTCGTTTCGAACGCCTTACCGTATTGCTTGGGATCGTCACCGATGAACTGCAGATCCCCTCCCGGTCCGCCCAGATCGTTTTTCCACAGGCTGCCGTTTGAATCCGGGAAATGCTGTTCGATAAACGTCTCATCAATTCGTTCGACGTTGACGTAAACGCCTTGATATTGTTCGTTCAGAAAGACCTTCGCGTAGTTGCAACGATGCGTCTTAATCCCTTCAGCGCGAAGAATCTCTGTGATGATCGGCTCACTGAACAGGCTGCCAAACTGAACACCGTTGTCGAATGACGCTCGACGAAGTCCCAGGAATCGCTGGTCATCTTCGTACTTGTCGAAGCGGATCAGATAACTGCGTTTGTGCTGCTGCTGCGGACTCGAAGAACTGTTACCTTTAAACCGGACCGCCACGTTTTCGATGATTGTGTCACGCCATTGGAATGTCGCCGGAACATAAATGCACTTCGGCAACGCTTCCTGCATGCGTCGCTGATCCGCTGCGGCAATCTGCAGACGCACAGTCTGCACTTCCTGCGCACTGTAGAATTCTGCCTGGCCTGGAATATCACTCGCTGGTTCAACAGCTGGCGGCGCAGCCAGCAGAATCTCGGTACTCAGCACCAGCGTCGCGCCGCACAGAAAAGAAGACAGCCGTTTCATGTTTTTCGTCCTGGCGTTGCTACGTTGTGAAAGCGGATCTCCCCCGATTCTACGACTCGCTGCGGTACCGAAGCAACTGAGGCACTCTGATGATTCGAGCGTGCACGGCATGGTCGACAGCACGATCGATCGCCAGCGAATCACTGCCCCAGCTGTAGATGTTTGACGTCGTAGCGACTGCTACCGTTGGCGGTCCCGTCGAAGTCCAGGCGGCCCGCCGCTGCCGCGTTTGGCGCTTTACTGTCTCCTTCATCGTTTCCGTGCTGGAGTAGCGAAAGCGGTAGCCGATTTCGTTGCATAACCGATCGGGAGCAACAACCCAGGGATATCTGCCAAAATACAGAAATCCCGGAGGCGACTCGTACAGGGGAAAACGAAGTTTCCACATCAGCCAGACTGCGCCGTAGGCAATTCGGAAAGGCATGGGGATGATTCGGCGATTTGTTTCTTTGGCAACCTCACTGGTCATCGTCCAGTTCGGTGGGCCAAGATTAAATGCGCCTCGACCATCGGCGGACAGCACGGCCTGAATTGCGCCGACAACATCGCACTCATGAACAAACTGCAGAGGTTGATCAAAACCATCGAGCTTCAGGAGCATCGGCAGTCCAAACATGAATCGCGACAGAAAGTTGTCCATTCCCGGGCCGCCAACAACGGCTGGCCGCACCCAACTCACGGCGATTTCAGGACACTTTTCTGCCAGTGCTGAAACACGTCCTTCAAGAGCCGTCTTTTCGGCAGCGTACTGATATTCCGGCCGCGGTCGCACCTGCGTCTCGTCGGGCAACGGGACCGGATTCTCCGGCCAGGCGCCGTAAGCCGTCGCACTGGAAATAAACAGAAATCGGGCAGGCGCAATCTGCTCTGCGATGCTCAGAACGTTTTCCGTGCCACCGATATTAATGTCGCTCATTTCCCCGGCGTCGTGCAGCGGACGGATAACAAACGCACAGTGGATAATTGTGTCGGGCTGGAAGTCCCTGACCGAATCGATGAGTGTTGGATCTCGGATGTCACACTCGCAAAATTCATCAGGGACGACACCATCATTCACGGCCCGAACGTCGATTCCAAGCACTGTCCCACCAGCATCCCGAAATGCAGCAACCAGTCGTTGACCGATGTAACCTGAACTTCCGGTGATGGCAATTCGCTTCACGGCATTTCCTGTCAATAAGCGTTTAGAGCAGCTTACTGATTGTTGTGAACGGTATTAGCTCGCGGGAGCAGGCTTTCTTCGACCGAAACGCGTGCCCCGCAGCCACAAGTCAGCGGAATACGCTGTAGGCAGGAACGGAGCATACTGATTTCGCCCCACGGTACCAGACAGTAAACAGTTGGACAGGTCCCGGGCTTGTCTGCAGCTTCAGACGTTATGGGATCCGGTACCGTGTTGTTGGCCTGCCATGCGGCGGCAAGGGCAGATTTTGAACAGGAGAAACGGAGGAAACAGAATCGTTCGCCCGGATGATGCAGCGCGGGAATAGATACGAAGAATGGTGTCCGCCTCGAACGGCTGATCGTCTTCGATGTCTCGCACACCGGCTGTTTCGAAGTACACCTCGTTGTTGTGGCGCACAACCAGATGATTGCCGCCCGCCATTTGCCCTTGTCGATTGCCGCATGCAGCAGGTCGCGAACAGTCTTCTGCGACACGTTCTGCTATTCCAGCTTGTCAGCCTCCTGCAAGCGTTGCAGAATCTTCGGCCGCGTGGCTTTGATCTTTTCCAAATCCAGTTCCACACCGATCTGCCTGCCGATCCCGTTATAAATTTCCTTCAACGCGTCATTCCATTCGGCAGACGTGCCGCTGAGCGGCGTGTCACCGCGACCGTTCTTGGCTTTCGGCGACGCTCCTTTGCTAAGCAGCAAAGCAACCAGTTCTTCGTTCGCGAAAAATGACGCGATGTGCAGGGTCGTGTTACCGTCCTGATTCGGAATGGTGATATCAGCACCGTTTTCGATCAGCCACCGTGCGACTTCCGTCTTCCCGAAGACCGCTGCAGTATTCAGCGCCGTAGAGCCGCGGCCACCCTGACGGGCGTTTACAGACTGGCCGCTGTTGATCAATCGCTGAACCGATTTCACATCGCCTTCTCGAGCCGCCGTCCACAGATCTGCTGCTGCCGTCGCTTCACGACGCGGCTGCATTTTCGCCGTGACGGCCGCGTCCAATTCTGCTCCCTGCGTCAGGCAATACAGCTTCGACGCCGTTCGAATCAACAGCTTGTCATCGACAGCGGCCGGGCAGGCCATACTTAATTCCTGCAGATCGTTGCGCGCTACGATTTCGAATTCCGGACCGGCCTTTACGACACAGGTTAGCCCGTCCTCATTCAGAAAGAACAGATGACCGTTGTAAGCCCACGGCGATGACGTGAACGATCCGCCTGGTGTAAACCGCTGCTTTCCGTAAATCTCGGCACCCGTTTTCGCGTCGTGACAGGTTAGAAAACCGCGATCGTACAGCGTGTACAGATAGTCGCCATACACGATTTGCGACGGATTGTAGGGTGACGATTTTCCCTGATACCAAGCGATCGATTCGCTGTTTTCGAACTTTCCATCAGGAACGAGATTGCCACTGCCACCGGGCTTAACCGCGAATGTCGGACGATGATCGTCTCCCACGTATCCCGAAGCGATGTAACACAGTCCATGAGCAGTAAATGGTGACGGAATGACGAGGTTCGACATCCGACCGTCGAATTCCCACAACACTTCGCCTTCCAGCGAATAGCTGCGATTCAACCGCTTGCCTGGAACAACGATCTCCGTGCGAACTTCGTTTTTCCACACCAGCGGCGTGGCCCACGAATGCGTTTCATCCCGAACCTTCCGCCAGCGTTCGTCACCCGTCTTCGCGTCAAACGCTGCGATCCACGATTCTTCTTTGTTGTCGTAAACCACGAACACCTGGCCATCGTGGACGACGGGCGAAGCGGCAGCACCGTAATCCTGAGCCGTCTTCCTGGGTTCAATCGCGTTCGACCACAACGGCTGGCCGTTCAGGTCATAGCAGTACAAGCCCAGGTCACCGAACAGAACGTATAACCGTTCGCCATCAGTCGCAGGAGTCTCCGCTGCGTAGGTACTCTTGGGATGCCGAGGAACTTTCGGCTGCCCGGAATGAGCTTCCTGTTTCCAAAGTTCTTTGCCGGTCTTCAGATCGAAACAATACGTCAGCCACTGATGAATTCCCTTCGCAGGATCACGCACGCCTTCGCCGAGGTACAGGCCCTTGCTGGGAGTCAAATTCGGTTCGTCACTGACCACTGTTGTCAGGAATACTTTGCCTTCCCATACGACAGGGCACGACCAGCCCCAGCCAGGAACATCCGCAATCCACGCGACGTTCGACGTGGTTGTCCATGTCTGCGGAAGTTTCGCATTGTCCGCAGAAACACCCGTTCCATCGGCACCACGAAAACGCGGCCAGTTGTCTGCGTTTGCCGGTGAAACGAAAACAAAGAAAAGAACAAACGTGGTCAGGTGTTTCATGTGTCTGGTTCCGTGAGACGGTCAATTGAGCAACGATTCGTGTATTCCCTTTGCGATTCCATCCGTGCAATCCGTGGTTAAACTTCGACCACGGATTTCGCTGATGGCACGGATAAAACGCTGGCTTTGCCGACACAGCGTGGCACTTCTGGAGTTTACCAAACACTGCCCCGTAACGCTTTGACTTGCAGCAACGGTTTGTATCCTGAACAGATGACAATGTCTCCTGCCACAACAATTCGACTGATGACAAAAGATGATCTCACATCAGCAGATCAACTGCGGAACACTGCGGGGTGGAATCAAACGCTGACAGACTGGAACAGACTGCTCCGCTACCAGCCCGACGGTTGCTTTGTGGCGACTCTTGACGACCGGATCGTGGGGACCGTCACCACCACGTGCTACCCGGCCACCGACGGCGGACCAACGCTGGCGTGGATCGGCATGATGCTGGTGGATGCCGATTTTCGCCGCCAGGGAATCGGAACACTGCTGATGACTCGCGCGCTGGAATTCTTAGCCACAGCTGAGATTGACTGTATCAAGCTCGACGCCACGCCGACCGGAGCACCTGTCTACGAACGCCTGGGCTTTAAAACAGAATGGGCGTTCCACCGTTGGACGAAAGCACTTCCACCAACGGACTTCAATCAGCCTGCAAGCTCACAGCCGTTGCCTTCGCTGGAACTGGACCACGCAGCATTCGGAATGGATCGCAGTCGCTGGCTGAAGATGCTGGCAGACGATTCGACCGTGGTGTCGCGTGACAACAGCTTCGGCATGTTGCGATCGGGATCGACCGCCAGTTATCTGGGACCGATCACTGCGACCAGCGACAGCGTCGCGATCCAGATCATCAACGATCTGCTGAGCGGCGTTTCCGGGATCGTCTACTGGGATATTCCAGCGTGCGAACAACTGGCCCGGCAACTCGGCTTCGAACCCGTCCGTGACCTCACACGAATGTGGACGGGGCAGCGGCTCATCGAACCAAATCTCAATCTGCAGTTTGCATTGTCCGATCCAGGCACAGGCTAACGACAGCTACCAATTCCTGATACGAGTTAATCCCAAACTTCAAACCGGAACGACAATGAACGCGGCTACAAATAAAATTCGCAGCTGGCTGCAAGAAGCCGTAACACGTGGTGCTTCCGACCTGCATCTGGTCGCCGGTCATCCACCCATGTTGCGGCTGCATGGACAGCTGAAACCCCTCGACGAACCGCTGTTTGATAAACAGAACGCGTTGACTCAACTGCTGCCGCTATGCCCTGAGGATTCACGCGAAGCATTTCTGAAAACTCGCAATCTGGATTTCGCATTGAAGCTGCCGGCGATCGATGGCGCAGACGGGGAACAGCGTTTTCGTGCCAACTAAGCACCCGCCCACAAATAATCGCACATAATGAATGACCACCCAATAATTCAGG
>CALFOL010000788.1 GCA_937919915.1 uncultured Planctomycetaceae bacterium | reverse complement strand
GATCGTTCCATCGAACGACCTCCAGATTCGCTATTCTTTCGGCAACCCGCTTCTCTGACCACCCTAAAACCGCTGATTCCCGAATATCACGCTCGCCATCAGAGCGCGCACACGGTTACTCTTTCATCTCCCTCGGCGGTGCGACGTCCTGTCGCAGTCTCCCGTCATCCCACGCCATCGCCCGCCGGGCGGTCCGGCTATTTGTAGTTTCCGGTTATAATATTTCGATATTAGCCGGGGATTGCGTTCCGGCACCGCATAATCTTTTTCCGTGCGACACCAAACGTTCAGTCCTGACTCACCTTCAACCAGCCATTTCGCATTAAGTCACCCGTGACCACATTCCAGGAACTCAACCTGATCCCACCGCTGTTTAGGGCGATCCAGGAAGAAGGCTACGTAACCCCCACACCGATTCAGGAACAGGCAATTCCAGCCGCATTGGCAGGCCGCGACATTCTGGGCTGTGCTCAGACCGGCACTGGCAAAACAGCCGCCTTCGCGCTGCCGATTTTGAATCACCTGGCGGGTAACAACTTCAAAGCCGTGGCCCGACGTCCGCTGGGATTGGTCCTGGCTCCAACACGGGAACTGGCGATTCAGATCGGTGCGAGCTTCGAAACATACGGGCGTCATCTGGACATCAGCCATGTGCTGGTTTACGGAGGAGTCGGACAGGCGAAACAAGTGACCAGTCTGGAAACGGGCGTCCATATTCTGATCGCGACGCCTGGACGATTGCTGGACCTGATCGGTCAGGAATTCATCTACCTGAATCGACTGCAGTTCTTTGTGCTGGACGAAGCCGATCGCATGCTGGACATGGGCTTCATGCCCGACCTCAAGAAAATCTTCAAGCTACTGCCGATTCGTCGACAGTCAATGTTCTTCTCAGCCACGATGCCGGGAAAAATCGTGCAGCTGTCTCAAAAGCTGCTATACGATCCGGTGGAAGTCGACGTCGCACCAAAGCAGGAGACGATTGACCTGATTGACCAGCGAGTGATCTTTGCTGATCACAACCAGAAAAAATCGCTGCTGCTGAAACTGATAAACGACGAAGAAGTCGGCCAGGCTATTGTATTCGCCAAGACGAAACGTGGGGCGAATTCGATCACTGATTTCCTGCGACGACACAAAGTGGACGCTGTGGCGCTCCACGGCGACAAATCGCAGACCACGCGGCAACAGGTGCTGGACAGTTTTCGATCGTATGACCTGAAGATTCTGGTGGCGACAGACCTGGCCGCACGCGGTATCGACGTCGAAGGCATTTCGCACGTCATCAATTACGAACTGCCGATCGAACCAGATAGCTACGTACACCGCATCGGACGTACTGGCCGAGCGGGATCCCGCGGGATTTCGATCACGCTGTGCAGCCCCGAAGAACAGGGCATGTTGAGCCGGATTGAACGCATGATCGGCTTTGAAATTCTGGAAGACGGTCGTCTGCCGGAACCCGTGGCCCCCTCACCCGATGGAGACCGGCCACGGCATGAAGATGATGACGACGAAGCCACGGACGGCAAGAACCGCAGACGACGACGCAGACGAACACGCGGCCCGCGACCTGTGGAAACAGCGGCGCCGGAAGAACCCCGCACCGTGTTTCCGGAAATCGCGCCGCCGCGCCCGACAGCTTCACAACGCAAGAACGAAAAAAATCGCCGACGAAAAAAGGCAAAGGATGACGCTGGAGAATAGGCTTCCGGCGCTGGATGTTTGCCGCTGCTGTTGGCGACGATCAGGTGTCGTCGCGGATTGTACCCGCCTGGCCGAAATCAAAACCGGTATTCGATCCCATTCACCCACGCGTTGATTTTCACTCCACCAACACTCTGGTAGTCGTGGCCGGTGAAAATGCCCCAGCCGTTGTGCGTTACCCCAACCGTGTTCCGAAAATGGAACACTGACGAGTCTCCGATGCGGCCCCAATCAATGGTGCTCGATACCACCACTGGATCCTTAGGAAACCACTCAACGCCATAAGTCGTGTTGAAGCCAGCGTCCGTTCCGAATTTATCGGCCAGCCAGTTCACTCCCAGGCCCGCTCGAAACTGCCAGAATTCGTTCTGAGCAAAGCGGTAAGTCAGGTTCACGTCGCCCTGCCAAAGCTCATCGTTTCCCGACGGCACGTTCTCATGGCGATAGTAGACTTCGCTGTCGAATCCCAACCGCTGTCCGATATCGCCAAAGATTCGTCCGTGAGCCTGATTTAAAGAATCAAAGTCGGCACCGTAGTCTGTCTGCAGGACGATCAATGAATTGTGCACGCCGGGCGGGGCGGAATCGTAGACCAGACTGCCAGCATTGGCATCGTACGGATAGTCGGGAAAGTAGCCGCGTGCTCCTTCATCCCTCAAGGCGGCTCGAGGAACAACGAACGGCGTGGCAGCCGCTGCCACAAGAACAGTCCCTACCAATCCTCCAACAAGTTCATTCAAACCGTCGTCATTGTCGCATGAAACACTGTGACCACTGCGTGGCGACTGTTTTTCCCGTTTCGACAGACTCGCTGGTGCAGCCGCAATGCGCGATGACCCAGCGGGTTCTCGCACCTGATTACGAATCGCGTTTAGCGTCTGCGCGTCTGCCGGCACGGCAGACGCGACGATGAGTAAAAGGGCAGGCAGACGATGCATGCGAATTTCCTCGAACATTGAAATGAATTTCAGCAGACGCATGTTAAATGCAAAGCCAAAACCACGCGATCCCGAATCGAGCACGGTTTTACCACGTCGATAGCGTATGCCGTTGAGGGCACCTGATGACATTTCCACCTGCGACGTCTGAAGTGCGGTAAACGGCCAGATACAAATCGCTGCCGGTTGTTGATCATTCCCGAGACGTTTAGAATCTCGCTTCGAGACTCAACTTACTGCTCGCAGGTTGCGGGCATCGTTGCAGAGCGACAACGGAGCGTTTCCGAACGTCAGCTCACATCGGCCGCGGGCCTCCCGCTGAGACCTCGCGGAAAGCTGTTCATGCCCCACACTTTTGTCAAAGATCTGTCCGACGGCGACAACGTCAACGAAATATTTTTGCTGGCCGACAAGCAGCTGCGAGCGAACCGCAATGCAGACATGTATCTGCTGGCAACGCTGCGTGACAAAACCGGCGTCGTCAACGGATTGATGTGGAACGTTGTTGAATCAAAGATGCAACACTTTTCCACCGGCGACATGGTGCATGTCAAAGGCAAAGTGCAGCTGTACCAGGGCGGACTGCAGATGATCATCAACTTCATCGACCTGGCACCTGAATCGAGCTACAACGCTGAAGACTTTCAGGTCGAACCGCAGGCGAACGTCGCTGTGTTGCTGGAACGCCTGCAGGAACTGATGGCATCGATCAAGTCTCCCAAACTGCTGGCATTGGCCACCTGCTTTATGGATGACAAAACGCTGGTCGACGATTTGTGTGCCGCACCAGCTGGCGTCAAAGCACATCACGCCTACCAGGGCGGACTGATCGAACATGTCGTCAGCATGTGCGAAGTGGCCGAGCGTTTGTGTGATCACTACCCCAAGCTGAATCGCGACCTGCTGCTGCTGGGTGTTCTACTTCACGACCTCGGAAAAATCCGCGAACTGTCATGGGATCCGACGCTGGCCTACACAGACGAAGGCCAACTGCTGGGTCACATGAACATCGCGATCGAAATACTGAACGAAAAGCTGATGCTGGTGAGAGCCGAACTGGGTGGCGAAACGCTCGACGAAGAGGACATTCTGCGACTGAAACACATGATCCTCAGCCATCACGGCACGCTGGAGTTCGGCAGCCCCCGATTGCCGATGACGCCGGAAGCGATCGTGCTGCACTACATCGACAACATCGACGCCAAGCTACACGAATTCACGCGATCGATCGAAGACGACATGAACAAAGATTCGTCCTGGACACCATACAGTCCGCGGATCGAACGCAAGCTGTTCAAAGGCTACGGGAGCAACAGCAGTGATGAGTAGAAGTCAGCTGCGACATTCTCAGATTCATGAACCCTGAGCTTCGTCGTGGTATCGGATCAACAGTCGCAGCTGCCGTTGACCAAACAAGGTGAGACCAATTCCGAACACTGACAGAATCATCAAACTGCCGAATCCTGCACCACAGAGGATACCAAACGCAAAGGTAATCGAAGTTGTTTGCATTGAAGCCGGGACCCACGCCGACACGGACTGCAATACCTCGAAGGCCTTCAGGGAGAGGATCGTGCCTGTGGCCACTACGGTGAGGTGAGGAGCGATCAACCACCATCTCCATCGATCCAGTGTTTGCAGTTGTTGGCGCATTCTCTCGACATACTCGTCATCGGATTCCGGCTGTTTCCGGAACGAGATTCGTGGTGGACGGTATGGTGATTCACAGACAGCTTCGGCGGATGACATTGCGGACTCCTCGTGATGGTCCGAATCTCAACGTTCTGCCTCAGTCAACTGGATCAGAAATTCGGGGAAATTCGAAGACGAATTCCTGAAAGCATGTTCTCCAATCTTAATTCCCGGCTTTTCGCTGCTGCAGCAAATACGTGCTTAGGGTCGTCAGATTTTCACTAAATCGTTCGCTGGAAAGATACTTCGCACCAACAGCCATTTTTGCCTGGCCCACCAGTCGAGCACCATCATAGGTACTGACCCAGCGGCCTTGCTCGTCGAGCGCAGATACGATGTCTCTAACTTCCTTGTCCGCGACCGGACCCTGCTTCTCAGCTTCACCCGTCTTGGCCCGCGAATACTGTTCACGCGATTCGTCGAGCCGCGCTGCTGTCTTCCAGCCGTAGTGTGTTGGCAGGTTGGAATCGTCGTGAGTCAGCCGGTAGTTTTTGCCATCACGTTCCATATAGAGCGGCTTGTTGGTCTGAAGTTCGTAATAGCGTGCCAGCTGCCCGTCTTTCAGAAGTGATCGCTGCAGATACATCACAGCCGCCGGAATCGGTTCCAGAATTTTTTTGTCGCCGGTCGCCGCCGCGATCTTCATCAGCGTCTGGATCACTTCCTGCGACTCATCGCCGGACACGCCAGGTGGCTCAAACTTGCGAGCCCAAATCGGCTGCATGTCGTAGTTGTATTGTTGAGCCCAACCTGGCTGCGGTTCCGGCATCTGAGCGATGACGAGGAAGTCACCGAGCTTCTTCAATGCCTGAAGATAGCGATCGTCTTTGTAAGCACCCGCCCACAAATAATCGCATATAACGAATGACCACCTAGTGATTCAGGTAAGGATGATCCGAAGATTATTATGTGCGAAAACATATAAGCGACTGCTTACGTCTGATGGGCTTCCAGCAGCGTGTCGGTCACATATCCCGTGACGTTGTCGTTGAGCGTATACATGTCCCCATAGTTTTTGATACGTCCCTCGGTTTTCCAGTCATAGTCGGGATAAGAAGCCTGCACCACTTTCTGTCGGTGATCAACGGCATCGCCATCCCAAACCTGCGGAAACGCACCATTCGCAAACTGCTCGTTGAGCAAAGACTGCAACGCAAACGATGCGGCTTCGTGAATTTGTTTGTTCCGAAACTCCAATTCACGATCAACCTGGATCAACAAACGAATAGCTGACTGAGTCTGACCATCATCCAACGAAGACGTATTGCGGCCGCTACCTTTTCCATTGCGATATAGTGCAACGCGTTCACCACGTGGTTCGAAGTCGATACAGTTGGTCCAGCCTCCCGATTCCATTTGGCCGTAAACGAGTGCTTCAGCAGCAGCGGTCGCCGCCTTCAGATACAACGAATCTCCCGTGGCCTGATACGCCTTCAAATACGCCATACCAACGGTCGGCGTGCCCGGCGGCTGAACCCAGACCTGATCCTTCGACGCCACACCCTGACCCCATCGCTGCTGCAGATCCAGCGAATAGAAATACACGTAGCCACCGTGCGAGGCGACCTCCTGCAGGTAGAAACGCCCCGCCTTCATCATCGCGGCTGCCACTTCTTTTTCAGACGTCGCATCTGCTGCCGTGACATGCCAGCCAAACGAAGCAGTCAACAGACAACAAATCAGTGGAATGAATTTGGATGGAGACAGTTTCAGCATATTTCAGTCGCCTGAGAGGTTTGGAAGAGTGTTGTTTTCCAAACTCAAAGCATACGCTGACAGAAGTGCATCCGCCAATCATACGTCGATTAACGTTGCGCTGTGCGAGGGTCTCCCCGCCCGCGCTCCGGCTCCGATACCATACGGATCGTTTCCGACTCACCGTGAGACGAATAGTCAGTCGACGCGGCTGGCCCAGGAAACATAGTTGCTGCGGCCAGGAAGTCAACCGAGTCGGTTGAGCTACGGGAGCAGCCCTTGAGCTTCCTGCCGCACTCGATCAAAGCGTGGCTGCCAGCTGCTGTCGATGATCTTCCGCAACAGCCGATGGCTGCCAGCCACTCGACTGTTCGCCTGCAACATCTTTGCATGCCCCAACAGGATCTCCGGATTCGTTTGCTCGAACTCAAACGCCTTCGACCATGCCATGTCCGCCAGCTCGATCTGCTGCTGCTGAGTTAACATCTCCGCCAGACTTCGCCACGGAGTCGACTCGCCCGAATGTTCCGCCAATGGCGTGGTTAGGTACCCCCACGCCAGACGCTTCTGATTCAGTTTGTTCAGCAATCGTGCCGTCGTGTGGCAGCACGTCGTCGGATCAACTTCCAGAAATCGCCACTGGTCCGCCGCACGCACGATTCGAGCCGACAGATCGTCCGGAACGGCCGCTTCCAGTGTCGCAGAGGCATCAATGACCTCTTCGAATCGATTCATTAAGCCAATATAGTTGGCTCGCAACTGCTCAGCATTGATCACATCCTGACGATCAGCAAACTCCAGATCGATGGCACGTTCCAGCCGATCCAGTGCGACCTGCTTGCGGCCCAAATCGTCTGCCACCATCGCAGCGTACCGCCAGAATTTTGCATCCTTTTGCAATGGCTGCAGCTCGGAAAGTGATTCCAGCAATTCATCCGCCCGCCCATCGTTCAGCGAGCGCAGCTGTTCCACAGCCAAAGCCACGACATCAGGCCGACTGTCTACAGTCACGCCTGCCAGCACCTGATCCAACAGGCGACCAGCCGCCGCGTCATCACCAAGTCGCTGAAGCTGAACAGAAAACTGAAACGCGGCACGGGGCATCTTCTTCTTCGTAAAGAACGCTCCACATTCATCAATAAGTTTCTCCCAGGCCTTCGCACCATCATTTGGAATGAACAGTTCGCGGATGTCGGGAGCAATTTCCGGGACACGTCCGTAACGCACATCGGCTTTCAACAGTTGCGAGTACAACATTCTGGCCTCTACATGCGCGTTCGCCGCGAACAGAGCTCGCACACGTTCCTGTCGAGCCAACCGTCCGAGCACAGGATTGTGCTCAAACGGTGCAACAGCGGCGGCAATGAGTCCGTTTAATTCGGCCTGCTCAATCTGTGGCTTGATGACGCTTAGCAAAGTCCAGCCCATGGCGTCCGTCCGACACGCCGCCACAAATTCCAAAGCGGTCTTCAGTTCTGCCGCGATTTGCGACTGCGTGCGATCTTTCGTCGTCGTCCCGCTGCTCCAGCGATGGTACAGATTGCGAGCGGCCGCCATTCGCTGGACGAAACCTTCGTCTGAGCAGAGTCTGCTTTGTCAGCTGAAGAACAGGAATTGGTCGAGGAAGCGGAAATGTTTGGCGAATCCGGCGAAGAAAATTTCGACGAGCCGGTGATCGCATTCGTCGCCACCATCACACAACAGGAACGGGCCGTCCTGATGAAGAAGGCCATAGCCGAC
>CALFOL010000787.1 GCA_937919915.1 uncultured Planctomycetaceae bacterium | reverse complement strand
TATATCGCGTTCAACCTGGGCTTTTCTGTCGCTGCGCCTGTGGGCGGATTTCTGGCGGACTACTCATACCAGTGGTTATTCTGGGGTGACGCTTTGACCACAGCGACGTATGGGTTGATCGTTGTGTTTTGCATTCGCGAAACGCTGCCCGCGACCGCTGAATCGAATTCGACAAACGCGGGTGTCGATCGAGTTTCCTGGCGGGCCGCATTGAAGCACATTCGCCATGACACAACATTCCTGTTGCTTGCTGCCGCTGCGATGTTGACCAGTCTGGTTTTCATGCAGGCCTTCTCAACACTGCCGATCTATATCAGCCAGCTGGGGTATACCAAGCAGGAAGTCGGGCTGTTGATTTCCGCCAACGGCATTCTGATCGTCTTCCTGCAGTTACCGGTGACGCATGTGCTGAACCGATATCACCGGGTGCTTGTGATTCTGACCGGCGAGATCCTGATCGCTGTCGGATTCGGTCTGACCGCATTCGCCGTCACAGCACCGTTGCTGCTGACAACAATCATCATCTGGACGTTGGGGGAAGTCGTGCAGGCGGCGTTCAAGCAGTCGCTGGTGGCCGACCTGGCTCCGGTCGCACTGCGGGCCCGCTATATGGGAGTCTTCAGTCTGTCACATGCTCTGGGTTTTGCCATCGGAGCACCGTTGGGCGGACAGATTCTGTCGCGGTGGGGGCCAACCGTGTTATGGCCAACCTGCTTTGTAATCACGATGATCGCGGCGGGTGTGTATTGGCTGATTCACGTCAGGATTGCACATTTGCTGGTGATCGACGAAGACTCAGCACTGGAAGCGGATCTGGCAAACTGAAACAGAAGGCAATACCCCATGTGGTTTGAATCACTGACAGGTTTTTCGGAAATTTCACCCGATCAGGTTCGTGAAAATCTGATCCTGGAATCCGGCACCATGACGTCTCGAGTGAACGGAAGGAGTTTTGTTTGCGGGAACCTGACAACTCCCACGCTCGCGGAACTGCGAGAATCGGTTTCGCAACTGGCGTACGAATCCGGGCCAACTTCTGTTCGAGAAATCGTGGGCGACGTCAAGGACCTGCACAAGGAAAAGCGAAACGCGGGAGCCCTGTTTCAAGTCGCCTCGCAGTTCAACTTGCTGGAGATGGTTTCGCCATCCGTTGTGCCGGAAGATGGCGTTGGGATATACGAGCGAGATCGGACTCAGGGGCCCGCTTGTGCGATTGCCGCCGGAGCAGGCACGATTTTTCGCAACTACTTCGTTGAGGTTGCCGGAGGCATCGGGCAAACGTCGACGCGGCAAATTGACTGTCTTGAGAATATCGGAACACTGCTGGGCAACCGCTCTGAGTCTCTATGGACGATAAAAAACGGATACGCGCTGGCGACGAAGCCCGGACTGCTCAGCATTTGCGCCACTCTGGAAGCGATGGACGAACAGGAACGCGATCAGCTGCGTGCTGATCTGAAAATCGGTCAACACTGTGGCGTCGAAGTGACTCTGGCAAACGCAGGTCATCTGGTATCACAGGCCTACTGTTCGGCGCTTCCGGTTGCTTATTCGCATTACCCGGAAGATCTCTGGGAACCTTTCGCCCGACTCGTTCTGGAAGCCGCGTACGAAGCGACCCTGTGCGCGGCTGTGGTGAACGCTAACACGACTGGAAACCGGACAGTCTTCCTGACTCTGTTAGGTGGCGGTGCTTTTGGCAACAGAATCGGTTGGATTCTGGATGCACTGGATCGGGCAATCAGTCTCTTCGAGCAGGCGGCGCTGGACGTCGCGATCGTTAGTTATGGCAGATCGGATGCAGACGTCCAGCAATTCCTCAAAAGTCGTTGAGGAATCTACTGCCAGCTGGCTGACCGCCTCACTCTGCCGAAAAGCAGAACAAATGTTTTTCTCCACGCAGGATGATGCGGTTCGACGACGGGATGGGTGAACCGATTACCGGTTCCTGCATGTTGTTTTCCGACAGCAGTTTGAATCCATCCGCGATGCTGGCCACAAACACCACACCGTCTTCGCGCGGCGCATACAACTGGTTGCCGGCGATCAACGGTGACGCGTAATAGTTGGTGCGATGTTTCGGGAAGTTGTCTTTCCAAACAGTTTCGCCCGTGGCAGGATTGATGCACTCCACTTCGCCACGATCTCGCACAAGGTACACTTGATCGCCGTAGGCCACGGGGGTGGGCACAAACGTTCCGACGTCGTCTCGTTTCCACACGTGATTTGTGTCCGTCACGTCTCCCTTGCCGGTCAGCCGGATACCGTGCAGGCGAGGTTTGCCGCGATCGTTGCGGCCAAAAGCAACAACCGCCATGTCTCCCACGATGACGGGCGTTGAAATCGATGGCCACAGCTTTTCTGCATCGGGGTTGAAGTTGCCGCACGTCCACAGCACTTCCCCATTGTCCGGGCTGTGAATCGTCAGGTGTTGCGCACCCCACACCAACAGTGCTGGTTTGCCATCGTGAGTAATGACCAGCGGTGTGGCATAACCATGATCGCCTTCCTGAGGTGTTTCGTAGTTGCGGGCGACTTTCCAGACCATGTCACCGGTGGTCTTGTCGAACGCAGCCAGCCATGATTCGCCGTGGTGCATTCTGGCCATGATGACGTATTTGTCTGTGAGAACGGGTGACGTGCCATGATCCCAATACAGTGTGTCTTTGCCGAAACGATCGACCAGGTTGGTTGACCACCGGGTGGTTCCGTCGAGTTCGACTGCTGCCAGCGTGCCGCTCTTAAAATAGACAAACATTCCGGTACCGTCCGTGGCGGGCGAAGCATTGCTGCCCGATCCGTTGCGATGCTTGCCGGCGTTCTCACTACCGAACTTTGCCTGCCAGAGTTCTTTGCCTGACCAGTCAAACGCCAGTAGCGCGTCTTTGCCTTCCGCGGGCGACGTCACATAGACCTGCTGGTTGAGAACGATTGGCGTAGAACAACCCTTGCCAGGCAAAGGCGCTTTCCACAGTGCATTGTCAGGATCAAGATGAGTTGGATATGTCCCCCCGATGACGCTGCCATGATCCAGTGGACCTCGCCAGCGCGGCCAATCGGCGACGTCGGCTGCAAAGGTGACGCTTAGCAACAGAAGCCAGGCGGCGATAGAGGTCAGTGTTTCACGGATTTGCATCGCTTGTTTCTCGCAGGGGCAGGGCGGGGTGACGCTGGGTTGTCGTTGATCCAATCCCGGATGATACTGACTTTGGGTGGCCCCGAGAATCAGTAAGCAGCACAAATTGAACAGGAGGAAACCGAGAGAACAGAGAATCGCAGCACTCTGTTTCCTCCGTTTGCTGCTGT
>CALFOL010000786.1 GCA_937919915.1 uncultured Planctomycetaceae bacterium | reverse complement strand
GAGCGACAGCGATGCCCAACTCCCTATAGGATTGCAGTGTGACTCCGACGTTTTCTCCGGTGTGTCAGCCTCTCGGTGCGCACCTGCAAATTTTTCCAGACCACGTTCACCATACTGTCACCGGCTGCTCTCAGGATCACTTCTGCGATTTCCGTTTCGCAAGGTGATCGTCGATGATCTTTGCTGTGCGGTCGAAGTCTTCTGGTGGGCGCTGAGTGAAAGTATTGTTCGTTTCGGAACTCCGAGCCATCGCACTCACGCCGCTTGCTTCTGCTCCGGCTTCCATCAGGCTCTCGGCGACATCAGGAGTGCCCCACCAGGAACACCATCGCAACGGAGTGTTTCCCCAGTTCGGATCTTTGGCCTCGATGTCGGCACCAAGTTCTACGAGCATCGCAGCGACTTGGGGAGCTCCATCCCACGCCGAGCGGATCAATGGTGTTCCGTTGTCGCAATTTCCCGTGCGAACCTCAAGCATGTGAGGAGCCGCTTCAATGAGTTGCTGAATAACTTCAGGATCGTCACTCTTGAGCGCCTGATTCAGCAGATGCTGCTGCTGAATCGTCGCTTCGTTCATTATGTCAGACGGGACGACGCGGATGCTGTCGATTTCCAGCGAGCCTGTTGCTTTCGTCACCTCCACACGGATTCGGATCTTGTCCTCACCGGGCAAGATCTGCACCGTTTGAATCTTGAATGCCCAGCTGCGGTAGCCTGCGTATCCGGGCTCCACACGTTTGAGACTGCGATCAACGTCACCAGCGAGAATGGTATCTGGTATAATCCGATTTATCCAATCGCTCCACAGGAATTCGGCGATTTCAACGTTCCCTGCGATGATGTCAGTGGTCACAATACCGTTCCCACAATTGTTCTCCACCCCACCCCCAATACTCCATCGCCCGCCAAAATGATTCGTCGTCCTGCTGTCATTATTTTCGTCTTCTGCCTCTTTGCCGATGTGGGCGTCGCAGCGGACTCTTCGTTCGAAAAGGATCTCCAGCCCTGGCTGCAGGCGCATTGCATTCGCTGCCACGGCGTGGAAAAACAGGAGGGAGAATTTCGGATTGATACGTTGTCGCCCGAGGTCGGAGTGAAGGACACACCGCACTGGGCTGAGATCATCGAACGTATCACTTCGGGCGAGATGCCGCCTGAAGGCGCGATGAACCAACCGTCAGCCGACGAAAGCGCGAAGATTGTGGAATGGCTGGCAGCGCGCATCAAAGAAGGCGAATCGGCTCGGATGGCGCGGCGGGATCGTGTTTCGTATCACCGACTGACGCGGGAAGAGTATGTCAATACGGTGCGTGATCTGATCGGTGTTGAATATGACGCAGCGGATCCTGGCGGATTACTGCAGGATCCGGAGTGGAACGGTTTCGAACGATTAGGATCCGTGCTGACTCTGTCTCCAACGCATATTGAAAAATATATAACAGCGGCTGAAGTCGTGTTGGCCGAGGCTTACCCGGACAAGAAGGTCGAGTATCTCGAATTGCGTCGGCGGGCAGTTGAGATGCAGCCCGGGCAGCCTCATTACGAACGACTTGAAGAAGCGGGACTGCTCGACAGGGTGCGGTATCCGCTGACGACCGCTGGCGAACTCTTTCGGGCGTCGAGTCCCTTCCACGGGGCGGGGCGCAGCTTTCCCGGATCGGGAGTCTACGAGATTAGCTATACAGTCAGTGGACTGAAGCCGGAAGATCAACGGCCGCCACGAATGCAGGTGTACGAGCACAAGCTGGATCGGGTTCTGTTCGAACAGGACATCATCGCGCCGGAGGATACGCCGATGACAGTGACCTTTCGAACCCATCTCGTGCGTCATCCCGAAATTCATGTCATCAACATCGCAGCAGGACCACGGCATCCGCGGAACAACGCGTCGAGCCGAATTCCGTTCATCACCACGACGTATCCACGCGCACCATGGCAGATGAAGATCACCGATGAACAGGGCCTCCCTCGCGTGCCTGTGTTGATTCTCGATTCGATTGCCATGCGTGGCCCGATCGTGACCGATGAAGAACAACGTCGGCGTGATGAGTACATGGCGGCGACGGAAGGCAACATGGATCAGGTCCGCGCCGGACTGGAGACCATGGCGCGGCGAGCGTTTCGGCGACCACTGAAAGATGGCGAAGTGCAAACCTGGCTGAAAATCACTGAAGAAGAAATCGCTGCCGGTGAGAAGTTTACTGACGCGGTCAAATCGGCGATGACCGCGATCCTGTGTTCAAAGAGTTTTCTCTTTCTGACGGAAGGCGACCAGAATACCGATCGGCACACACTAAACAATTGGGAACTGGCGTCGCGTTTATCGTATCTCATCTGGAGCACGATGCCAGACAACGAGCTGCTCCGTGCGGCGGAGCAAGGCCGATTACACGATAAGGCCGAACTGCAGCATCAACTGGAACGCATGCTGGCCGATCCTCGTTCGGATCGCTTCATCACCTCCTTCCCGACGCAATGGCTGCGTCTGCGGAAAGTCGGTATGTTCGCGCCGGACAACAACATCTATCCCAATTACGACAGCCATCTTGAACGGAGCATGATTGAAGAACCGCTGGCGTTCTTCGGCGAAGTGCTGAGAAAGGCGCTGACTTTGCGTGAGTTTATCGACTCGGACTGGACGATGGTGAATCCGCGACTGGCGGGATTTTATGACCTGCCGCAGGGCACAGTGGACGAATTTCAACGCGTGTCACTGAACCCCGATGACCATCGCGGCGGGCTGCTGACTCAGGCTGCGATCCTATCGCTCACGTCGGACGGCACACGGCATCGTCCCGTCCATCGTGGTGTGTGGCTGTCGGAATCGATTTTCGGCAAAACGCCGCCGCCACCGCCAGCTAACGTGGACCCCATCGAACCGAATCCCATCAATGCTCCGAAAGCAACTATTCGGATGAAACTACAGGCTCACATTCATGATGCCAGGTGTGCTTCGTGCCACAGGAACATTGATCCACTGGGCATGGCTTTCGATAATTACAACGCCATCGGCGAATGGCGCACGCATGAGAAGGTCGAGGGCACCGGAGACGATCCGTCGGTCGATGCCAGCGGCGTGCTGCCGGACGGCAGACACTTTGCCAATGCGAAGGAGTTTAAGCAGCTGTTAATGGCCGACCTGGACGCATTCAACGCCACATTCATTGAGAAACTGGCCACCTACGGCATGCGCCGCACAATGTCCTTTGAGGATCGGGATGAGTTGAATGAGATTGCTCAAGCCAGCCGCGAGAAGGATTACGTTGTACAAAGCATACTTGAAGCTTTTGTGCTTTCAGATCTCTTTCAGAAGCGGTGAGAGTGTTGACAGGAATTGATCGTCTTGGAGTCGTCACTGAGAATACAGAATGATGGTTCACAAAATGATGATGCACCGAATTATGATTTTGTGACACATGATTTTGTAAACGCGTTCATCCCAAAGCTAAGCGCTAATTACTAAAGGCTTCCACTAATGAATATCCAAACCAACAAATGGCTCCTGAACCGTCGTCATGTCTTGCGTGGGCTGGGTGCCAGCATCGCTTTGCCAATGCTGAACTGTATGCAGTTGCCTGGTTTTGGTGCGACGGAAGTTGCTCGATCGACGCCGCCGAAACGCAGCGTGTTTCTGTACATTCCCAACGGAGTGAACACGCTGACCTGGCAGATCGAAAAGGCGGGGACGGAGTTTGAATTCACTGCCCCGCTGCAATCCCTTGAGCGTCACCGCAATGAAGTCACTCCGATCAGCGGACTGCACCATCCGCTGGTCATCGGCAAGGCTCATAATTGCGACCAGGTCTGGCTGACCGGCGCGGACGTTCCCAGCAGTGGCGGGGCGTTCCGAAACACCATTTCAGCGGACCAGTTGATTGCGGAAGTGCAGGGGGAGTTCACTCGATTCCCGTCGCTCGAGATGGCAATTGATGGCTTCTCACTGGCCTGGTCTCGTGATGGCATTCAGATTCCGGCTGAGCGAAATGTGAAGTTGATTTTTGAGCGTATGTTCGGCGAAGAGTCTGGTGGCAAAGATGCCGTTCGCCGTCGTTTAAATCGCCGCGGGAGTATCCTGGACGCCGTGCTAAGCGACGCACAGAGCGTGAACAGGAATCTCGGCAGGGAAGATCGCAACAAGCTGGACGAATATCTGACAGCGGTCCGGCAGGTCGAATTGCGAACTGAAAAGGCCGAAGCATGGCTGAACGTGCCACGCCCCACGCTCGACAGTTCGGTCGCTGGACGTTTCACGCGTCAGATGAATCAGGAACAGGTTCGTGAATATCACCGCCTGTTCTATGACCTGATGGTCCTTGCGCTCCGCACCGATACGACGCGTGTGATCACTTGTATGATAGGCAGCGAAGCCAACGGCGGGGCGATTCCGGACATCGGCATCTCACAGACTCGACACGGACTTTCGCACCACAACGGTGATCCGGAACAACTGCGCCGTCTGACTCAGACTGACACGTTCCATGTCGAACAGTTCAGCTACTTTCTCGACCAGCTCAAAGCACATGAAGAGGACGGTGGCAACCTGCTGGATACAACACAGGTGCTGTGGGGCAGCGGCATGTCGTACGGTCACAGCCACGGGAATGCAAACCTGCCGACGTTGTATGCGGGCGGAAGAAAGCTGGGCGTGAAGCACGGCCAGCACGTCGATTTCAACCTGCCAAAGATCGGACAATATAACGTCGCGGCAGCGAACGATCATTACAAACTCTGCGGCCGTCCTGTCGACGACAACGCACGATTGAGCAACCTGCTGCTGACGATGCAGCAACGTTGCGGAGTGGAAGTGGAACAGTTCCAGGACAGCCTTGGCGTGATCTCTGAAGTGGTGGCTTGAACGATGCGAAGCTTATTTCTCTTGCAACAAGTGGTCCTGGAATTTGTACGATGGCATTCCAAAGCCGGCGAAAAGTCAATACCGACGGCCCTGGAAGGCCAGCGGACGACCTCTCGTTGTGTTTTAGGACGTGCTGTCGTCACCGTCGCGATTTTCTCGTGCCTCATTCACACCCAGGCAGCAGAACCGGAATACCGCACCGACGACGGCGCGGATAAGAAGCTGCCGTGGTTCAATCTCGTGAACGGCCAGTTTCCGCCGGAAGGTTCCGCGCACTACATTCAGGGCGAACTGATTCGGATGGATCACGCTGAACGCCAGTTTGTGATTCGTGTGGATCGTAACGATTCCCAGCAGCGCGGCGTCTGGGACCTGCCATTGCCACTGGATATGTTGCCTTATGGTTCCATCTTTTACAACGGAGCCCCCGCTGCGTTGTGCGATATCCCGCTGGGCACGCATCTGCACACATGGTGTTACCTGAAAGATGACACAGACGAACGCCCGCCGCTGGCAGTGTTCCATGATCGAGTCTCACCCGAAGTGGCGTTCCGGCGCTGCATTCGGATCGAAGACGATGTTAGCTACCGCGTCAGCCAGCAGCAGGTGTGGAGAATTGACAGTGTTGACCTCGAAGAGAAGAAGCTCATCGCCACACTTTTGCACGAAGGAAAACCTGTCGGCAAATCGAAGTCGTTCGATCTGCTCGGCCGCACGCGAGTCTTCAAGGAGCATGGATTCGGAACGCTCGACTCATTGGCGAAGGACCAGTTGGTGCAGTTCAACCTCACCTGGGTCGGGCTGTTTGGGCCAGGTCGAGTCCTCGAAATATATCTCGACGAGGCCAGTCGTAAACTGGCCACCGACCAACAGATGGAGCGTCACCAATTGCACATTCGCGAACGCGGGTTACCGGCCTGGGTGGATGCCGTCGACGACAGGAAACAGCTTGTGACGCTCACGTTTTTTGATGGCGTCGATCCAGCTTTGTTCGACGAATTGACCAACCTCAATCCCGAACCGCTCGGTTGGCCGGCTGCACTGTACGGCAAAGGCGGGGCAAAGGATGATCTGGCTCCGAAAGGCACCATCGCCGTCGCGCGTAAGTCGCTCATGACTTACGATCCAACGAACGATCGCAAAGGTGGCAACATCCTGAAATTCGGCAAAACGCCGGTTGTGCCCGGATGCAGTGGCATCCAGATTCAACTGGAGTGCGGCATGCTTCTTGAGGGCTTCCGGCCCACGAAAATTGTCCGCTTCTATCCCGCCAGCTGGCCCTTTATCACGGTCCCGATGGAGGAATCCTTCCACGGGCGGGAATGATTTGCGGCACTGGTCGAGTTCAGTTCGACATCGCTGCTTTTCCCGCCGAACGCTTCGTCTGCATCGATTCACCCATGGCGGTCATCAACCGGCCAGGCTTCACAGATTGGGAAGTGAGGTGACTCTGAAGTGTCTCAAACAATGCCGACGGGCAATGTCCACATAATGCGTCATCACCAGTGTTGTGAACGGTACTCGCTCGCCGGAGTAGGCTTTCTTCAGTCGAAATGCGTTCCCCGCGGCCACAAATCAGCAATCAGCGTAGTATGCTGTAGCACGTCAGAGATCACCTTAACTCCGGGTTGTATCAAGACATATTTCCTCCGCTCACAAATTCACTTAACGGCGTTGGATTAATCGACCAACACTAAGCCGCAGAGTGCATTAAGGAATCAGAACTATGCAACACAATATTCTGAAT
>CALFOL010000785.1 GCA_937919915.1 uncultured Planctomycetaceae bacterium | reverse complement strand
ACAAGTCCCTTCAATCAGCGTGCCTGAATATCTCAATCAAAGCAGGAAGATCTCATGAAGCTCACTTTGTCGGTACTCGTACCATTGCTGATCCTGTTGCCCTCCCTTGCTGTTGCAGAGGACGAACTAACCACTGCAGTTCTATCCACTTGGTGAACTTGCTCAGCCTCCACAGCAATTTGAGTTTTCCGGCGGTGTGACCGAGCCTGTTCGTTCCGGCATCAGCACTGGCGGTGGCGGCGGCTTTCAAAGCGTTCCGGTTGCAGCAACGATGTCTCAGTTCGGCGATGCAGCGATGCATGCCGGAGCGACAAGTCCGCAGTATTCTCACGATATCCACGCCGCATTGGTCGAACTGATTATTGGGAACGTCGACGCAGATTCCTGGGAAGAAAACGGTGGCAGCGGCACGATCACGGCCGTCAATGACTCTCTTTTAGTCAGGCAAAACGCCAAGAATCAGCAAAAAGTCGCCGAGTTCCTGAAGCACCTGCATCAAAACACGATCGGTGGCCAGCCGTTAATAATCGAGTTGTGGTGGTTGCCACTCGACGATGAAGGGCGACGAAATCTGGACAAGGTGCTCGCCGGCGACAACGCTGTCGCGACACTGAACGAACTGTCGGAAGCCGTAGGCGGATATCACGGACAACTCAAAGGTCGCAATCGGGTGATGGGAAACTTCAGCAGCGGACATCGCGTCCCACTGATCGCTGGCAGGATTCCGGTGGTTGGAACTGGAGCGATAGGAGTCCAGCCGATTGTTAGCCAGGTTCACGTCGGTATCATGGCGCAGGTTATGCCGCGATTGCAGGATTCGTGGGAAGGCGATGGTATTCAGCTGTCTTTGCAGACCGAAATCACGGACATGAGAGATCTGAGGAACAGCGAAAACGGGGACGGTGACATCGATCGCTATGAGCTCGGTCGACATGCACTCGCGGCCAGCGTCATTTGCCGCCCGGCGACTCTGACGATCGCCGGTAGTTTGTCCGCGATCGGTTTGATTCCTGATGCCGGGCAGGCCACACAGGAACTGACTGTTGTTGTTCAGGTAAGCAAATCGCACTGAGCGTTCAGTCGCTTAGCCATGTACCTCGGCACCGCATGCTTCCGCCGCCGAGGCGGAAGATAAAGTGATCTCCAGAATTAGGATACTGCCGTAATTTGTGATGCCATGCGCATAAATCAGTTGAAGGCGATAGACAAACCGTGGTGTTCTGAAGATCTTGATACTTGTTCGATCTGAGTTTCAACATCAAGGAGCACATGGATGCGGATTGTCCTCGCTGAAAACCGCCAAACAGATTTCATCGCGATTCTGATGCTGCTGATCAGCGGATGTTTCGTGCCGTTGTGTCCGGCCGACGAAGCGGAACCGACAGCTGACAAAGACGAGAAGCGGGAGATCCCGTTTACCATCCTGAAGATCAGTGTCGTTGATCTCGACGGTGCTCCGATCGCCGGAGCGAGCGTAAGCGGGGTCGGGCTCAGAACGAAAGCAGAACGCGGGAGTCACTATGGATGGGCGGAAAAAACTCACGGAACACCTTCGGGTGGTGTGACTGACGATGAGGGTATTACGGAATTGCGATGTCCACAATTCGTTTACGAACAGCTTGAAGTCGGCGAAGTAACACTGCTGGTCGAGCATCCGGATTACGTGACCTTCCGCGAAGACCGAGTCGTTGGGGATGAGGTTGCGAAGGTCTCACTGCAATACGGACGCTTGATGGTTGTGTCGGCCATTGATGCAGAATCGAAGCAACCCGTGACGACTCATCTGCACGGAGTCCTCAGCGGCTACGGTAGTGCCAAAGAGTGGGAGCCGCTGTCTGGCGGAAAGTTGATTTCGCGAACCATCGATCGCAAGCGATCGCGTTTGCGGATGGTTCACGTTCCTCCCGATGGGCCGGTCAAATTCAGTGACATCATTGACCTGTCTGAATACGGGGACAAGCGCCGCGTCCTGTTAAAAGACGTTGAACTGCATGCTGGGGTCCGCGTGGAAGGCAAACTGGATGAAAACGTGCCACGACCAGTGAAAAACGGTACTGTGATCGCCTACGTGACTGTCGGGATCGAAGCGGACGGCTGGGACTACAGTGGTCAGAATTCATGGTCTGACTGGACAACGATTAAGGAAGACGGAACGTTTGTCTTCGAATCACTGCCGCGAAAAACTGTGGCGGGGCTCATCGCTGTGTCTGATGGCTGGATCTGCACAGCGCCGGACCCAGCCGACTTTATCAGACTGGGCATCGCGGACCGCGTTACCAGAGGCGGCAACCGCGTTAAACCTCAACTGGCAAAGCTGGAAGGAAATCGCATCGAACCGGTTATCGAGATGGAATCGACAGCGACCTGCCGAGTCAAAGTCACAACAAAAGAGGGCGAACCGATTGCTGGTGCAGACGTTGGCATGTCACCGAATCAATTGACGCTGACCGGCGGCAGCACGATTGTGGGCAGTGGCTACAGCATGCGTGTGATGCTGGGAATGTCGGAGGAAGAACGCAGTATGGGGTGGACGGAAGAACGTCGGAAATTGATGGTCGCTTCAGGAGCGACGACCGACCGGACTCGCTATTACAAACAGACGAATGCCGATGGGATTGTGGAATTCCATACGTTGCCCGGCGGAACAAAAGAGATGCCTCGCACAGAAAGCCTGTCAGCAAGACATGAATTGTACGAGCAACCATCAAGTGACGAGAATCGGCTGAGGCGGCAGACGAGTGTGCAGCTTGTGCGAGATGAAGTGACCGAGGTCACGATTGTCATGGACCGCAAAGGGACAAAGGTGATCGCCGACTGATCTGGCCAACGCGGGGCACAGGATCGCTTCCCCAACCCGTCACCACGACCAACAGAAAATTGTCGAAGCAAGTGTGTCAATGTGGTTCAGGCCCGCAGGGTCGCCATATCCCCTGCCGAGGCTGAGAGGCGATTATCAGTCCCGGCAGAGGATCTACCTTCCATCCGGGCATTATCGCAATGCAGCCGCGATTCGAAGACCAAAGAAGCAAAATCCGTCACGGCGTTGCCCTGACTGGCTCCGGAGTTACTTCACCAGAAAACCTGGCAACCACAGGCTGAACGCAGGGACGAACGTGATCAGCAGCAAGGTGACCAGCAGAGGAATCAGAAACGGAACCGTACCGCGAATCACCGTCTGAACGGAAGCACCCGTCACGGAACTCAACACATACAACACCAGCCCCACCGGCGGAGTCAACAGGCCCAGCACCAGATTCAGAATCATGATGATCCCCAGTTGCAACGGATCAATGCCGAACTCCAGGGCCGCTGGCAGCAACACCGGAACAGTAATCAGCAGCCCTGCGACTGGTTCCAATAGCATGCCGGTAATCAGCAGAGCGACATTGATCAGCAGTAGAAACACATAGGGATTGTCCGTCAGTGCCAGCATGGCTTCGGTGACCGCCTGAGGCCCCTGTTCTCTGGCGATCACCCAACCGAACAATCCCGCCGCGGCCACGATCAGCATGATGGATCCTGTGGTCGAAGCTGTCTTCACCAGCACGCCGCGAAACGCATTCAGCGACAGTGATTGGTAGCAGCAACTTAGAAACAATACCCACATCACGGCAGCAGCAGCAGCCTCTGTGGGAGTAAACACGCCGCCCAGAATTCCACCAAGAATAATCACCGGCGTCAGCAATACCGGCAGCGCAGAAACCACGGCCGTCATCACAGAGACCTGCGGCCCCGCATGTTTCTCTCGCAACGGATTGCGCTGAGCATCAATGAACACGAACACGCACAGAATCGCCGTCAGTACCAGAGCCGGCAAAACGCCGGCCAGGAACAACGAACCGACGGAGACTCCCGCTGCAACGGCATACATGATCGCAGGAATGCTGGGCGGCATGATTGGTCCGATCAGAGAAGACGCTCCCGTCAGTCCCAAAGCGAACCCTTCGTCGTAGCCGCGTTTCTTCATTGCCGGAACCAGCACCGAACCCAGTCCAGCCGCGTCGGCGATGGCCGCTCCGCTCATCCAGGAAAACAACAGACTGCTGATCACGTTGACATAACCCAGACTGCCAGGGATTTTCCCAAACAGACTCAGCAGCAAACGAAAAAGTCGATCGGCCAGCCCACCAGCGTTGCTTAAGTAACCGGTCATCACAAACAGCGGCACGGCCAGCAGTGGGAACGAATTGATCGACGCCATGCAGCGCTGCAATGCGACGCCCAGGGTAATATCCGGAGACAGCATGGCATACACCAAACACGGCAACAGCATGCTGATGGCCACTGGAATGCGGATGAACAGCAGCACCATCATCGCACAGATTAACGCTGCCAGAATCATTCGCCCTGCTCCAGTTCCAGATGTAACGCTTCTTCTTCAACGATGCCAGCACGGGGTGTTGGTTGTCCCGTGGCCATGACCTGGACCAGGTTCAGGATCGAATGAATGGCCATCAACAGCAATCCGACTTCGACCGCGCCATACCACACGCTCATCGGAATCCCCAGTGAAGGTGATCCGACTTTGCCGACGTACCACACAAAGCGACTGCCGCCAAACATCAGCAGCAGACACGACCCGGCCACGATGCAGTGACTCAGGCATTCCATCCAGAGTTGCCCACGAAGACTTAGACGCGCTGAAATGACATCCACCGTAATGTGCCGACCTTCTGCCATCACGAACGCGGCGGCCAGGAACGTCATCCAGATCAAAGCCAGTCGAGCGACCTCTTCGCTCCACGAAAACGGAGCTCCAAAGAAGTAGCGGGCGAACACCTGAGCGCCCATCGTGCTGACGATCACCATCAGAGCGAATGCGGCGAAGAACTGTTCGAGAAAACTCATCGCGCGAGCACAATTCGCGAGCGACAACGCGATTGGGGAGGTGCGTGGCGAAGCGGCGGATGTATCGTGGTCCGCTGAACTCATTGTTGCTCCCCTTTCGAATCCGGAATCGCCATCCAATCGTTCTCAATGAACGATTCAACTCCCGCTCTGGTTAACATCATTACTCCCCGTCTCCTTCAGAGCTCGCAGGGTCCGCTGTAATCTGGTTATACAATTCACTGAACGCAAACCCATTGGAGAAATATTCGCGTGCCTTTTTTCTAAAGGCGTCCACGTCCACGTCGTCAATGATCTGCATGGTGCCGTCCTTTCGCCATTCTTCAATCAGCCTCTGTTCGTCCTCAACTAAACCGCGACGAACGTCTTTCCCGAGATCCTGTACCGCTTTCTGCAACGCGGCCTGCTGATCGGCGTTCAGTCGCTTCCAACTGCGCTCGTTCATCAGAATCTGAATCGAAGACTGAATGTGGCCGGAAAGATTCAGGCACTTCTGCACTTCATGAAACCCCTTCGCCTTAATCACGGGAACGGGATTTTCCTGGCCATCCGCGATGCCCTGCTGCAATGCCAGGTAAACTTCGGCAAAAGAAATCGGCATCGGACTGGCTCCGAGGGCTTCTCCCGAAGCCTGCCATACGCGCGCAGCCGGCATTCGCAGGCGAAAGCCGTCTAAGTCGTCTGGATGGCGAATCGGTTTGTTCGACGTGATGTGTCGAGAACCATACGCCCACGTATCCAAAACACGCACATCGAAGCGTTTGCGAAGTTCGTCCCAGTGCGGCGCCATTTCTTCGCCGCGAGCCGTCTCCAGCAAGTGATCGAGATCGCGTGTTGCGAAGGCGGCATCGAGGACTCCCAGTGGAGGATGCCACATCGCCAGAAACGACGGACCAGAAATCGCGATATCAAGTTCACCGGCGACAAGCTGTTCCAGCAATTCGGATTCACTGCCCAGTTGAGCGGCCGGATAGACTGTCACCTCCAGACCGCAGTTGGCCGCCAGGAGCCGTTCGGCCAAATGAGCCGCCCCATAATCATGCGTCGGTGCACTGACTTCATACACATGACCCATCTTCAGCCGCAGCGGTCCATCACCGGCAGCATCCTCCGACTGACACCCGCAAAGCGAGACGACGACGAGAGTCAATATACTCAAGACCGCACCATGGCACAGCAAAGTCGGCGGGCACATTCGATTCATTCACAGGCTTCCGGCGGTGTTGGGAGGCAAAACGATGCACGCAGCCTATCGAGTCACCGCCCTTCGATCAACGAACGTCAATGTTTGGGCAAAGGTCGGCGTTGTTTCGCCCGTCCATTTGGTCCTCGTCCGGCAAACGAACGGCAGCGGGGCAGTTGCGAAACCACGAAAGAAACGAAATACACAGAGGCGATGCTGAGGGCAGTTTGCTTATTGTTGTGAACGGTACTCGCTCGCGGGACCAGGCTTTCTTCAATCGAATTGCGTTCCCCACGGCCACAAATCAGCGTAATGTGCGGCAGAGATCGTGACACAACGTCCCGTTGGTAGTCAATTGAACGCGAATCCTTCGCAGCTTCGTGCCACGAAACACAGCGATTCGAAACAACGTTGCGTGGCTGGTTTGGCGACCAATATGGCCGGCGTAAAAGCCGAACTCGAATTGTCGCAGGACGGGAATCACTCCGCATACCTCAGGCTCTTAAGACATGCCTGCCTGGAATGGCGTTGTCCATCGGAATTTTGCGTTTTTGCGACCGAAAATT
>CALFOL010000784.1 GCA_937919915.1 uncultured Planctomycetaceae bacterium | reverse complement strand
CCTTAAAGATCGTCAGCAGATTCTCCCCGCCAACCGAATAGACAGCGCTGACGACATGATCGAATAACCAACTCACATTGGCGGTCGACTGCCCATCCAGCGCGTAGGAAAAACTGTCATGAGACGACGGTACGAATCCATTCGCCCGGAGTTGTTCACCGGATCGAATGTGAACCAGAGTGCGGGTGTCCGCCATTTGACTGAAGCCAAACAGCACTGCCAGGAAGACAGCGGCCCAGCGAAGCATGAAGTCTCCACGAATCGCTTCCTCCTCAACGATCTCCGGAGTCAGCTCTTCGTCTTCCGGCAAACCGTCTTCTGGTGAAGTTACGACATCGGTCTGAGCCTTCGGTGCCGACGCTTCGGCCGAGGAATCTTCAGCACCCGCTGTGGAAGAATCCTGTGCGGTGTTGTCCGCCGATTCACGCTGCTGCTCTTCGTTATTTTCGTTGTCGGGATCAGTCACAGAATGCACTTTCGGATTTGACGCAGGTTGTCAGAGGGAACCTCAGGCCCGGAATTCCAGGTTGCGGTTCACCAGAGGAAATATGCGACCGATTTCGGCGCACACTCCTTCCGGCATTCACTACGCTGGTTTTCGCCCAGGCGTTTGCAAAAAGTGACGGATCCCGCTTCCACCACTGAGGTTAGCAAAAACATACGGCGGTTCAGCGAAAACCGGTCCGGGGTTCCGGTGCGCGGCCATGTGTGGACGGAGTTTTCCGCAAATCTGATAATCGGTGCCGTGTCATATCCACGTTTTTCAAGAGCTTCCGTGGCAAACAGCCGATGTAAGCCCTAGACTGCTTGCAAGGCGCACGCGCCTCCCGCCCCCCCTGGCCGCCTCTCCCACCTTTGGCCAAACGAGAATTCACAATGTTTCCACTGGTCGCCTCGATCATTCGAGCCCCCTCTTCGGTCTTTCGTAGTGCTACAAAGCATCGCGGCGTTGGGCTGTGTTCGCTACTGGTTGCCTCAGGTGCCATCTTTCTGCAGACAGGGGCCGTTGAACGTGATTTAGCGCCCCTCGACGTTGGACTGACAGTGCTCGAACCGTCAACGTTCCGTTGGGAAGTTGAACGACATGGCGTTGTGGAACCGTTCCAATCAACCCCGGTACATTCTGATTGTTACTGGTCGACGAACATCCTGACCATCGTGCCTGAAGGAACGTGGGTGCAGGAGGGCGACGTTGTCTGTGTGATGGATTCCGCCGAAATCGAAGAGTACGCTCGTGCTCGCGAAGTGCTCCTGATTAAGTATCGTGGACGCCTGGATAGCGCGCTCCATGACGAAACAATGCTGGCATCACAGAGCGACCGTTTGCTGACAGCGGCAGATTACAGGTACCAGACCGCAAAGCGGGAACTCGGCGAGTATCAAGATGGCACGCTGCCTCAGACGCTGGACGAGATGGAACAAAACCTATCAGTCCTGACAGCGCAGACACGTTCCGCCGCAGACGGCGTTCAGCGGTCAGAGCGAATGTGGGCGATGGGATTGATTAATGGGCAGGCGATGTCAAAAGAGTCGCTCAACCTGCTACAGATGCAACAGAAACACGATCAACTCAGCAGCAAATTGAACCTACTGATCAATTTCACCAGTCGTCGCAACAATCTGCGACTGGAGTACACGGCCAACAACGCTCTACGCAACGTCGCCCGCACAGAACTCAAAAACAGTCTGGCGGCAACGAAAGCACGACTGACAACCCTGAGCTACGAACGCACGATGCGGATCTACGAACGCTATTACCGTCTCGCGATGGACAGCATCGAAGCCTGCACGCTTCGCGCACCCTGCGACGGGCAGGTCATGCATGGGAATTCGTGGTACTTAAGAAGCCGCGGGATTACTCAAATTCAGGAAGGGGCTCGTGTTCGGCGGCTGCAAAAGGTATTCGAAATCCCTGACCGCAATCGAGTTAAAGTGAGCGTGCCGATCGATGAAGCGCTCATTTACAGCGTTGAGCAGGGGATGCCCGTGACGGTGATTCCTGTTGGCTTCGACGACGTGGAAATCGCCGGGCGGATTGCAACGATCGCCAGGTATCCACGTGTTCGCAGCTCTTACACCCCAAGCGTAAAAGACTATTGGCTCAACATTGAACTGTTGCCAACTCCGGAACAGTCTGCCGTGCTGACGCTAAAAGCCGACGTGAACGTGCGACTCACTTTGTCCGAGCAACCCAACGCACTGCAGATTCCCCGTGATGCAGTAACCGGGGTCGCCGGACACAATTTCGTGTACGTCTTCGATGGGACAGAACTTATTCCGCGTGCCGTTGAGCTGGGTGAAGCCAACGATGGCTACGTATGCGTGGTCGATGGGCTAGCCGCCGGTGAGCAACTGGTCACAGAGATGACTGCTCAGCACCTGGAAAAACTGGAAGCAACACTTGCCTCAGATCTGGCAATAGCTGACCGTTAACTGCAAATCAGTAAACGGCATTGCGTTTAAGCTGTGCCGAAAGCGTCAGGAAGTCAGATGTCTGCGTTTACCGCTGGAACCAACAGTGTGCGGCGATTTGTAGATTCAGCACGCATCACGAATCATGTTAAGCAGTCGTCACGCCTGGACCGAAGCGCGTACTTCCTGCAGCAATCGTGACTTGATTGCCGGAGCCATATACGTATGCTGCCCTGTTGTCACCTCAACAGTCCATTCAGCGAAGTTACGCTATGATCAAGCCTCATTCCTGCCCAGTCTGCGATCAACAAATGCAGGGGACTCCACTCAGTCAGGCACAGTTTCCGTTCTGCAGTCCGCGCTGTCGGCAGATTGATTTGTATCGCTGGTCGGAAGGCAAGTATGCCATCGTGGAAGACCTGGATCCTGAAGTCGCCCAATTCATGAAGGATGACCCCAACATCCTGGTGCAGGGTGAGGGAATGGCAACTGACCAGAACGACTATGATGACGACTGCTAAAAAGCAGCAAGTCCTGCCGAACGAATGTTAATCCAGGGAAGCCAGGGAGCTTCTGCGCTGCACGACCGTCTTAACCCCTACGAACGCTTCATTCCGATCAAGAGTCACAATCTGAGTCACCGATATCGATTCCGTGGAGCCTCAACTGGCGCCCGCACGGCATTCGTCTGCCGCACAAAGGAATGGTGGTATGAGATTGATGAAGCGTTTCAAACGTGTGACTCGGGGTATCGCAGCATTGGCTTTGATCAGTGCCGCTTCTGCCGCAGATCCGCTAACAACCAATACTCCCAGCTTTCGCATTCCATTCGCGGTGGACGCATCCAGCACGGAGAAAGCCGGAACTGCGATTCTGTTCGCAGGTAAAGACGGTGGCAAGCTTGAGGTCCTGCAGCGAGTCGATGCCAGAGCCGGTGGCTTTGAGTTCACTGCTCCATCGGATGGTGAATATTCGTTCGCCGTTCGCATGACGAATGCCGCCGGTGAACTGCTTGGAGGCTCCGATCCCGTCGATCCAGAGCTGATCGTTGTCGTCGATCAAACGCCTCCCACATTGAACTTTCAACTTGCAGAAGCTGCACCCGGCGAAGTGACCGTCTCCTGGAAGTCTAGCGAAGCACAGGTTGCTCCGGAATCACTGCGTCTGGAATATGCGGAAGGTTCCGATGGACGATGGATGCCTCTTGAAGCAACATCCGGTGCCACTGGTCAGGCGACTATTCGGTCAGCGCCCGGAAACTCTGTTTCTGTGCGTGCGATGATTACGGACCTTGCTGGAAACCGCGGCAGCGGTTCCGGCCAAATCGTTCTGGCAGCACGGACTTATCAGAACGCAGATAACCCACCGGCGTACAGGAACGGTGGCGATTCGAACGGATTGATGGTTCCTGGTGCACGGCAGAATCAGGCACTGGGAGCAAACCCATTCGTGAATCCTGTGACACCGCAACCTGCAACTCAGCCGGGGGCTTACTACGCCGCGACGGCTCCTGTTCAGCGAGGGACACAGACTGACGATTATCAGCAACCAGTCCGTCATGCACCGCATTTGGTCGCTCAGTCTCAACCATATCCGACAAAC
>CALFOL010000783.1 GCA_937919915.1 uncultured Planctomycetaceae bacterium | reverse complement strand
CAAACAGTTGAATGCCGCGATTTCCCTGTCGTTAATCGTGCCACTGACTTTCATCAACGCACATCCCGCAGCAAACAATACGCGCCGCATCATTTCTGCTGTTTGACTGTCCTCTTCCAAATATGTCGGAGCCATCAACTGCATCAATTCGTGGCATTCCACTTCCAGCTGTTCGCGCGATGTGCCTCCCTGCTTCACCAGATCGGACTGAAAAAAACGGTTCAGCGCTTTAACCCGCAACGGCGTGAATGGATGCGTCATGAACCAGTCGTCTGCATTGGACTCATCCTTGCCGGGATCTTTGTCCATCGCCATTTCGTCTGCCTGGGCAGCAAATTCGTCGATGCGTATTTCGATCAGATCAGACGTCAATCCCGACGCCAGTTTGAATAACGCTCGCGCGGCCGCATCACCGTCTTCCGCACAAAGTGCACCTGCACGGTCGGCGGAAATTTCGGCGTAACGAGACCACGAAAACAATTGCAGCGCCAGTCGAGCGTCAACGCGATCCTCGCCCTTGATCAGATAACCGATAGGGATATCGTGATGCGCGAACAGATGATGCCCGAGCTCATGGCCCATCACGAACATCAATTCTTTTTCGTCGAACTTCTCCAGAATCGCGCTGGAGAACATCAGCAGCAGGCGGCCATTTTCCGGCTTGATGCAGGCCGCGTTGAATTGCGGTGAGTTGTAGACATACGTCTCCGTCGGAATGTCCAGCGACAGTTTCTTCGCACAGAACGCCAGCATATCATGCAGTTTGGGTGACATCGATTGGGTCAGCCGCAGCGAAGTCGCTAACAGTTGGCGGCGAGTTCCCCGAGATGGATTTTCGTCCAGTTCCTTGCGGACTTTTTTCACTTCGGCGACTTCCAGCAATTGCTCGTGCAGCGACTGGTCACCTTCGCAACGAAATCCCAGCTTTGGCATCACGCTATCCTTTCAACCGAATGGTCGGGGTTTGAATAAGATAATCCTTGCAGGATAACTGCCTGCATAGCCTGCGTCGAATCTTTGGCGTCGCGAAGACGGGACGGACGACCCGGCTCGCCTCTCCAAAGTCAGCGGACTTCGGCTACAATCCGCGTGACGACTACTTTGAAGAACTTTCCCAATGAGCATCGCAGCAAACTTCCAACAGCAACACTTCGCCAACGACTATGCGGTCGTTGATGGCATTGCGATGCACGCAGAAAACGGGGATCGCTTTCAGATTCCTCATCCGGTTCTGAAAAAGCACATCGCGGCAGGATACTTCGTTGAACTTCGCATCGATTCGCCGCGATTTTCAGTGCACCCGGACGCTCCGGAGAAATGCCTGTGTGCGACCTGCAACGGTGAAGCCAGTAAACCGGTGCTGAGTCATCAACAGCCTGCTTCACTTGTGCCTCTGCCGCCGCAGAATGTTCCGTCACGAGGCTGGGGAGAAGACTTCTGGGTAAAAGTCGACGATCGACAGGGTGACGTGTTCCGAGCAATCGTGGATAATCCGCTGTACGAATCACGTCTGCACAATTTGAAACTGGGTGACGTGATCTACTTCGAATCGCGACATGTGCTGGCCATTCATCCATCTCATCGTCAACAGATGCTGATGGGAATGGACGACTCAGAAATTCGGCAGCTTGTCGACTGGCTGGGACAACAGTGAGTGAATTGCCATTCATCAAGATGCACGGCGCTGGCAACGACTATGTCTTTGTCGATGGATTCGTCACGACGTTGCCGGATAACGCACCGGAACTGGCTCAGCGATTGAGCAACCGCAATTTCGGCGTCGGAGCGGACGGCCTCGTGTACATGATTCCGCCGACGAATGATTCCATCGACGTCAAAATGCGAATGTGGAATGCCGATGGCAGCGAAGGCGCCATGTGCGGAAACGCGCTGCGATGCATCGCGCTGTGGATGCACAAAGTCGGGCGGGCGGCGAAAACGTGTCGTGCCGCTACGGCATCGGGAGAGATTCACACCGAAATCCTGAGTCTGAACGCCGGCAGAAATCAGGCGGACGTTCGCGTGCAGTTGCCACCGCCAGTTTTGCCGACTGGCGGAGAACAGACGCTGGATGATGTCCGATTCACGGAAGTCTCCGTCGGCAACCCGCATGCCGTGATCTTTGTCGATGAACTCAGCGACCGCTGCGTCCAACAACTGGGTACCGTCATTTCCACGCACCCTCGGTTCCCCGGTGGCATTAACGTGGAATTCGTGCGAGTGATCTCGGCAAACGAATTGGAAGTGCGAGTCTACGAACGCGGCAGTGGAGAAACGCTGGCCTGCGGATCGGGAGCCTGCGCGGCAGTGGCAGCAGCCGTCAGCAAAGGTCTGTGCCAGCAGAATACACCAATCACCGTCAGCCTGCCGGGTGGCAACCTGCACGTTTTGTGGCACGACCCGCGGGGGGAGGGCGCCCCTTGCCTGCAGCTGACTGGGCCAGCAGAAATCAGTTTCGAGGGCGTCTGGCAGGGCTGACCTTGTCTGCTCTCCGAAATCTATCGGATTTTCCGGATGTAGCCCCCGGACCCCACATTTCCTTGGTTTTGCGGTCGAACTTCGGGCGATATTCGTCTCTGATGGCGATAGATTTCAAGAGTAAAGGCGTCTTATTTCGGACCAGACAAACCTTCCTTCCACTTTCTCCCGCCGATGCTTCGTTCCCTTTCACAACACGAAACCTTCCTCACGACAGCATTGCTGTCGTCTGTGCTGTGTTGTGGCCCGCTGACAGCACACGTAGCGGCACAGGAGAACACGGCCGAAACAGTGGCGGCGATTCAGCAATCGATCGCGGAGCTTGGTTCTCCCGTCTTCAAAACACGTATCGCAGCCGCAAACACGCTGCGTGATGCAGGCGACGCCGCGATTCTTCCGTTACAGCAAGCGGAACAAACGGCATCCGGTGATCGAAAGACTCGCATCCAGGAAATCCTGAAAGAGCTAAAGCGAAACACGTTTATAGAACGACTTGAACAGCTGAAGAAGACTCCAGCCGTCAAGCTGGCGGGCGAGCTTCCTGAATGGGTACGCTTTGCTGAAATTGTCGGCAGCGATGAACCTTCTATCCGCATGTTTACCCGCCTGCTGGCCGCAGAAACGGCGTTGTTTACAGCGTCGATGAAGAAATCGCGGGATCTGCCAACACTGCTGCAGGCACGAGCGGCCGAGCTACTGCATTCCGTCCGCCCTGCTGCGATTCAACGTCGGCCATTTTCTGCTGACTCGTACGCCGCGCTGTTACTGTTAGCCAGCAACAAGGAACTCACGTTGGGCGCAGCATCGACGTCCATCAGCGATATCCTTGTGCCGGAAGAGAGTCCTTTCGTCAGCGCCCTGAAGCAGGAAGACGGCGAGCGTCTGTTGCGATTGGTTGGAGCGTACATTCAGCGTGGCCGCATTGGCGTGTTAGAGCCGCTGGAATTCGCACGAAGACACCCCATGCCGGCAGGACCGATTCTGGCCAGACAAGTCCTGAAAACAGCGTTGCGTGGGCACAACGGTATTCCTGCCATGATGCTGCTGTTAGAACAAGGCAACAAGGCGGACATCGCGCTGCTGGAATCGTTGTTCGATCATCAGGGAAAACTGTTCGAAGGCCGCACGAGATCAGCGAACAATGTTGTGGTGACTTACACAGCCGTCAATGGCGACATGGCACTTGCCGTAGCGATTGCCATGCGTGAACAGGATCCGCGTGAATTCGGGTTCGGCAAGGAACTGCCTCACACGATCACGGCGTTCCGCTTTATCGAAGAAACGATAGGCTTCGATTCCGACGAAGAACGTCGACAGGCTCGCGAAAAGTACGACCAGCTTTTTCGAAACAGACAGCCAAAGTAGTCGTCATTGTCCCAGTGGCGCGCTTAGTGGGAAGGCACCACCCGAAAGGAACGCGCCCGTCAGCGTGATCACAGACTTTGCAAATCACTTGAGCTGGTTGTTTGCTCAGGTCTCTGCGGATCACACGTTTCACTACAGCGTATGACGCTGATTTGTGGCCGCGGGGAACGC
>CALFOL010000782.1 GCA_937919915.1 uncultured Planctomycetaceae bacterium | reverse complement strand
ATTCGATCGCTGACAGCAACAGACTTTCTGATAGATTCGACGGAACAACAGCTGGCCCGGTCTCTCCACCGCGGTGCATGCCATCGCGAGAATCCAGCAGCAAGCCTCCTGCAGCGTCATCAGATTCTGACGAATGGCACTCGTAGCAATATTCAATCAGTACGGGGCGAATCTTCCGTTCAAAGAAGTCGATGTTGTCGTCAGCGGCGACGGACTGAACGCACAGCGCTGGCAGGCCGGAGATCGCTATCAGGATGAAATACTGCGGTTGCCGCATTGTGGATTGCCGAAAAAAGTGTGCGGGCCTTTGTTGGGAGGACCTCGATTCTACCAATCGTGGCCTGACTGGAAATATCGACTTCTCCGTCTATTTGCTGCCTGTCTGGTTCGCATCGGATCTGTTACTCACTGATCGTTCACATCGCCACGGACGCTGGCGTGATCGATGCAACCCGCACAGATGGACTGAACGCACCAAAGGGGTGTGGATTCGGAGGCGGCACAGTCGGACGTCCTTGTCTGTGGCTGCAGACTGACGGCAATTCAGGACGACTTAAAAATTATCGCTGAGCGGAATACTCGGGATGACATCCAGTGTTTTCTGGACTTTGGAATTTCGACCTCTCAAAATGTTCAACTGCTGAAAGCCTTGTCGTCACTCCCATTTTATGAAGTTTGGTCTCCGCAATGCAACGGACTCTTGAGCACAGATTGATGCTCGCTCGCTTAACACTGCCGAAGATCAGACACGCGCTGGCCATTGCGTTTTGCATGGGCTGTGTCGCGTCTTCGACGATGGCGCAATCAGTCGGTGAGAGTGACGAGCTGTTTTTGTTTCGTCCGAACACGCCGGAACGCCAAATACGGGGCGCTATTCTGGCAGAGAAACTGGACCGTCCTCAGCTTGCGCTGGGTTACCTTACCGACCTGCTGGATTCACAACCGTCTACCGAGGTTCTCCTGCAGCTCAGGAAAACGTTCGGATCAGGGACGTTCCTGAGACTTAGCGCAATTGAAGAACTACAACCAACCTCGCGCGAACTCCTGAATCTCATCAACGAAGCCAGCCGACAGAACGTCACGAGTGCAGCCGAGGTTGAAGGCCTGATCAACGAACTGGGGCAGTCAAAACAACAGACACTGAATGCATCGCTGAAAATTCTGTCGTTGGAGTCGGCTGCAGTCGTGGCACTGCTAAATACCGATCTCTCAACACCGCAGGGTGACCTTGCGGATCGGCTGCTGAAAAAATTTGTACGGCGTTTTCAACCAGGGCTGCTGGACGTGTTGCCAACAGCAGACGAGGGCACTCAGGCCAGAGTCCTTGGAATGCTGGCTGGCGGAGCAGACTCCGGAATCGTGGCTGACCTTGTGAGATATCGTTTTTCGGAATCTGCTGATGTCGCTGCTGCGGCCACGGCGGCAATTCGCGAGTTGTCCGGAACTCCGCAAACACTGAGCTCAAAACAAGACGCCGTCGATGGACTGCTTGCGAAGGCCATGATCCTGGTCAAACAGGCAGGAGCTCGTTTCCCGAATGACAGAGAACTCGCAGACGATCGATTCCTGCAGAAGGTCCCAGCGGATCAACCCGTTGCCTACGGTGCTGGGTTTCTGGCGCGAGCAGTCGCGTTGACTGACTTCGCAGCGCAAATCGCTCCCGATGATGTCAATGTTATGGCAGTCAAAACGGTAGCTGAACTCAGTGAGCAATCGTGGCCTGCCATTTGGCCGACGGAAATTGAATTACCGGAAGCAGCCGTCGAAACAGCAAACCCGACTCACGCAGACGTGCTGACACTAACGGTCGCCGCCGAGAGTGAGAATGTTTCGGCAATCCTGAGCCTGCTGCGACGTGATTCCGCAGTGTTGATTCTGGAACAGGAGCCCATAGTCAAACTGCAGTTGTTGAGGCACTTCGACCCTCGAGTGCGGCTGCTGACTGCTGGCTGTTTGAGAGCTGCCAACATACCTGACCATCGTGTTAGTGCGGTGCTGACTGGCGCTGCTGCAGGCAACTCGAAACCAGAGGCGACAATCATCGACACTCGGCGAGGTGAAGGCCTGACCGTTGCGGCCGTGATGTCTGGCGCTGGTTACGCAACAGCCGACTCCCGCACAGGGCAGGGCGGTTTCGACCTGGCAGTGAACCAACTGGGGTGCGAGTTGATTCTGGTCCACACAAACGTACTGCGATGGTCTCTGTCGGAGACGATCGCCAACCTGCGTGCGGATTACCGAACAAAGTACGTGCCAATTGTTCTGTATGGACCTGAACGTGATCGGGAGAGAACGAAACTGACGCGATCCAGCTACTCAGGAATCTGGTTCGTGCGCGAACCGATTTCAGACCAGATAAGAGACGTCAATCAACTTCCAGGCTATTCCAGCAGCGTTAGCGATCCAACCGTCGTGCTCGAACGGTTTCGACTGGAAGGCATCCCGCAGCCCGTTCTCAGCAAAGAAGAACGTCTGCAAATGATTAGCTTCGCCCGCGGGTTGGAGTAGCCCACGAGAACATCCGGGCCGAGCTGGTTTCTCACAGCAAATCCGCCATCCGACAACGGCAGCTTCGACCACCAGAAATGGCAGATCGCTCTATAGCGTATTACGCTGCCTTGTGGCCGCGGCGAACGGTTTTCGAACGCAAATCGCCTGCTCCCACACATCCACATGCTTAGGTAAATTGCTCTAGCGACGACCTGATAGCAACACGAATCCAATCGCGATAACGAAAACAGCACCGATGCAATATTCGTGGGGTTGCAGATCAACCACCTCCGAACGAATGTATCGTTCGACTTGAACGGTCCACATTAAGAAATGCGTTTTGACTTCAAATAACATCTGCCTGCCCTTGTTTGGCCCTGAAGAACTACTACGCAAGCCTGTGTCAGCAATTGCCCGGCGTCGTGGAGTTCTCCCGGATAGGGAAATCTACTGAACCCGAAATCGGCGAATGTAGCGGTTTTAGCGGTTGCGCAACCGCTACAGCGTATTACGCTGACTTATGGCCGCGGGGCACGCGTTTCGATCGAAGAAAGCCTGCTCCCGCGAGCGAGTACCGTTCACAACAATAAGTAAACGGCTCTAGAGCTGGTCGGTCACAACCATATTATCTCGATGAATAACTTCGCCGTAGGGCACGTGTCCCAGCAGCTCGGGGATGCGGTCAGACTTATGTCCGGCAATCTTTCTCACTTCTTCGGCGGGGTAGTTCACCAGACCTCGTCCAATGACGCCGCCTGCGGATGAAACCAATTCGACAGAGGCCCCCTGTTCGAAATCCCCTGAGACATCTCTAATGCCAACAGCCAGCAGCGAGCGGCCCTGTTCCACCACAGCACGGACTGCGCCTTCGTCGAGAACCAGTTGCCCTTCAGGATCCGCTGCGTTTGCGATCCACTTTTTCCATGCAGGAATGGGCGATCCCGACGCCAGAAACAGTGTTCCGGTTTCGTTCCCGGCGATGATCTCGTCCAGCACCCCGTCACTTTGCCCGTTGGCAAGAATCACGCTGTGGCCGGTACCAGTGGCATTCAGAATAGCCTTCAGTTTTGCTGCCATGCCTCCGCGACCGCGACTGCTTTGATCCGCGGAAACGTGTTGCAGTAATTGTTCGTCCGGTTTTTCGACCAATGAAATGACGCGACTTTCCACCGATGTGGGAGGCCCATCGAACAGACCGTCTATTCCGGACAGAATGACGAGCAGTGGTTTTTGCACCAGGCTGGCGATCTTTGACGCCAGCTGGTCATTGTCTCCCAATGCGATTTCGCGAATGCTGACGCTGTCATTTTCGTTAACGATGGGAACGACTTGAAAACTAAAAAGTGTCCGGATCGTGTTACGCACGTTCAGGTAACGTCGGCGATTTCTAAAATCATTCACGGTCAACAGAATCTGACCGACGCGATGTCCGCGTGCTTCGAACCCCTCGCCCCAGGCTTTCATCAAATGCGGTTGACCTGCCGCTGCTGAAGCCTGTAGTTCAGGAAGTGACTGAGGCTTTTCTTT
>CALFOL010000781.1 GCA_937919915.1 uncultured Planctomycetaceae bacterium | reverse complement strand
TTTTGGGCACTCAATCATTTGCAGGCGGAGATAAAGGAAGACTGAACAGATGTACACTTAAGATACCAGATTCGCCACGTGTTGCACACAAAAGACGCTAAAAACGTTCACCATCTTATCTGATTTCCTTGTGAACACTGGATGGCAACAGTCTGGCGCAGAGGTTCGATTAACCAGGATTCCTACTCAGCAAATTCAAACTCATGAGCAGCGCTGCAAAAAACACATATACCAGCAGGAACATCGAAGTCCTGGAGGGGCTGGAACCCGTCCGCAAACGTCCTTCGATGTATATTGGCAGTGTCGATTCGCGAGGTCTGCACCACCTGTTGTGGGAAGTTGTTGATAACTCAGTCGATGAATTCCTTGCCGGGGAATGCACCCGTATTGTCGTGACTTTACACAAGGAGGGCCGCAGCTGTTCTGTGTCCGACGATGGACGTGGGATTCCGGTGGACATGCATCCCAAGATGAAAAAGTCGTCGCTGGAAGTGATTCTGACCACCCTGCACGCTGGCGGAAAGTTCGACGATAAAAGTTACGCACGCAGTGGGGGGTTGCACGGTGTCGGTTCGTCGGTAGTGAATGCGCTGTCCGAGAAACTGGTGGCGACCATTCATCGTGACGGATTCGAGTGGTCACAGTCGTATCGCCGCGGAAAACCAACCACTCCTGTCAAGAAAGTGAAACCGTTTCGTGGGCACGGATCAACGATTTACTTTGAACCTGACGACGAGATTTTTCGCAAGACGCAGTTCAACGCAGACACCATTCGTCAGCACCTTGAAGATGTTTCGTACATTCACGGTGGATTGGTCATCGTCTTTAAGGACGAACAAAAGGGGGAGACGCACGAATTAAGTCACCCCGATGGCATTGCCGCCTACATCGAAAAAGTCATTCTGGAAAGTGGCAAGAAGCCGGTTCATGAACAACTTTTTACAGTAGACAAAGATGACAAAACCGCTCGGGTGGAAGTTGTTCTGAAATGGACGGAGAGCACCGATGAACACATTCGCAGTTATGTAAACGGCATTCGAACGCATGCGGGGGGGACTCACGAAAACGGCTTAAAAGCAGGTGTCGCCAAGGCGGTCCGGAACTACATGGACGTACACAACTTCAAGCCGCGTGGAATCATCGTCACGACAGACGACATCCGCGAAGGTGTTGTGGCGATTCTGTCAGTGTTTCATGGTGATCCGATGTTTCAGGGGCAGACCAAAGAACGGCTGAACAACCCGGAACTGACATCTCATGTGGACGGCCTTGTGCGTCCGGCGATCGAAAACTGGTTGAACAGTAATCCCACACTGGCCGACAGCATTCTCGGCAGAATCGTGCTGTCAGCGCGAGCACGCATGGCCAGCCGCGAGGCTGTGAAGGAAGTCAAACGCAAGGCAATCGGGACGAAGCGGACCAACCTGCCAGGCAAGCTGGTGGATTGCCAAACCAAAGACACCAGTCAGTCTGAAGTTTTCATCGTCGAAGGGGAATCAGCCGGCGGCACCACAGTCATGGGACGCAACTCGAAGACTCAGGCCGTGCTGCCCTTGAAGGGCAAGATCCTTAATACGGAGTGCCTTGGCGTGAGCAAGATCATGCAGAATCAGGAAATCCGCGACCTGGTCGAAACACTCGGTACGGACATCGGGCCGAATTTTGACATTCATCGTCTGCGTTACGGTCGGATCATTCTGCTCATGGATGCCGACAGTGATGGCTATCACATTTCGACTTTGCTGCTGACATTCTTCTTTCGCCACATGCCGGAACTCATTCGACAGGGCAAGCTGTTTATCGCTCAGCCGCCGTTGTTCCGGATCGAGGTCGGTAAGTCGATTCAGTATGCTCAAACGGACGTGGAGAAGGAAGAAATTCTGGCAGCACTGCCAGCAAACCGCACAGCGACAGTGCTCCGCTTCAAAGGTCTGGGCGAAATGAATGCGGCTCAGTTGCGGGACACCACACTGAATCCGAAAGCCCGCGTGCTTCTGCGTGTTGATATCGAAAGCCAGCTGGAAGCCGATGAAACCTTCAGTCAGCTTCTGGGTAAAGAAGCGTCTGAGCGTTACAAAGTCATCATGGAAGAAGCCAGCTTCGCCGACGATATCGATTCGTAGTCATTCTAACCACGCAACCGGCGGCCCTGCCCAGGTCGCTGATTCCATGAATGGTTAAGGATCTGAGATTTGTAATCCTGACTTACATGCGATGTGAGGCCGAGGGAATTATGCCATGACGATTGCGGATCTCTCATCTGTCAGTGACTACACGGGCATGAAAGTCACCGTCATGGGGCTCGGAACTTTCGGTGGTGGAGTCGCCGCCACCAGATTCCTGGCACAGCGCGGCGCTGTTGTAACGGTCACGGATCTGCGGCCTGAAGTGGAACTCCAGGACTCACTGCAGCAGCTCGACGATGTTCCAATCGCCGGCATCTTCGCTGGAGCTCACCCGGATACCGCTTTCACGGGGACGCAACTGCTAGTAGTGAATCCGGCTGTCAAACCGGGCAACGTGATCGTTGAGCAATTCCGCAACCGTGGCGCAATCATCACCAGCGAGATCGGGTTGTTTCTCCATCACAACCCAGCGTCTGTTGTGGCTGTTACCGGAAGTAACGGCAAGTCAACAACTGCGGCGCTGACCTGTCAGTTGCTGGAACAGCATGTCGCAGCGCATGGGAACTCGGTCTGGCTCGGCGGTAATATTGGTCATAGCCTGTTGCCTTCGTTGACCGACATTCAATCAGACGACATCGTTGTCCTGGAACTCAGCAGCTTTCAGCTGTACGCGCTGGCTTCGTCCGGATTTGCTCCGCGGGTTGGAGTTGTGACGAACTTTTCGCCAAACCACCTGGACTGGCATCCGACGCTGGAACATTATCGCACAGCCAAACAGATTATGCTCCGACGCCAGGGGCAGCATGACGTCGCCGTGTTGCCGCCTGATCTGAACGACGCTGCAGACGGTTGGCGAGTTCGCGGACAATGTCTAAGGTTTGGAACTTCGGATGATGGGGAGGACGGTGCGTTTCTTGAACACGGTTCGCTGATCCTGCGGCGAGGCCACATAGAAGATGCCGTACGCATCAACCAGCCGTCACAGTTGCCCGGCGCGCACAATGGCAGAAATATCGCGGCAGCGGCCTGTGCGGCCTGGAGCATGGGGGCCGACGTAAACCACTTCGACGCGGCGTTGGCAAAGTACGAGCCGCTTCCGCACCGTCTGCAACTGGTGGCGGATGGCCGCGGGCTGAGATTCTATAACGACTCTCTGGCCACGACACCGGAATCCGCCATAGCAGCATTGCGCTCATTCTCAACGCCCTGCGTAATCATCGCCGGTGGCTATGACAAAGGCAGCGACCTGCGTGCTTTTGCGGAGGCGATTCACGCCAAAACGGTCGCTGCCGTGCTGATTGGTGACACTGCAAACAGTCTGGCTCAGCACCTTTCCTCGCTGTCATCAGCAGAACAGCAATTCCACCTGGATGTTGCCAAAGACTTTGAAGACGCGTTTTCGCTGGCGGTTGCAGTTGCGCCGCAAGGTAGTATCGTGCTGCTTTCCCCGGGCTGCGCCAGCTATGACTGGTTCAGAGATTTCCGGGAACGCGGCGACCGATTTCGTAACCTGGCTTTGCAATGGCTTCAATAATGACCTCACAACCTTTTCGTTTGTCTCTGTGCTGTGCTGCTGTTTTGCTAAGTGCTTTCGGTTGCGGTGATGCAGGAACAACGACTGACACCGCCGACACCGGAACTGCGCCGCCAGTATTGCAGGCTGCGACGTCCGACGAACCCGAAGTGATCACTACGCGCGATCTGCGACGCCGACTGCGAGCCAATGAGGCTGCGAAGTTCGAACGCGTCGGCACTGACATCGTTGAAGCTCATCTGTTTCAATCGGGCGTCAAGGACATTTCTGCTTTGAAAGGCCTGCAGTTGAGGTTTCTCGATCTCGGCATGTGCGATGTGACCGACATCTCGGCCATCGAAGACATGCCGCTGTCGACGTTGATTCTGGAGAACACAAAGGTCTCCGACATCAGCGTCGTCAAAGGCATGCAACTGGAAGTGTTGCAGTTGCAGGAAACCCCCGTAACCGATGTGTCGGCGCTGGCTGGCATGCCGATTCGCGAATTGAATCTGAAGAACATCGCCGTCGACAAGCTGGATGTTATTGCCACTCTGCCATTGATAACACTATGGATCCCTGGCACAAAGGTCAGCGATATTTCGCAACTGGCAGGCAAGCCGATGGTTAGCCTGGACATCGAAGGCACAGCTGTCAGCAGCCTGGATGCTTTGGCTACGATGACGACGCTGAAACGCCTGAACATCGTCAACACTCCGATTACCGATCTCACACCACTAAAAGATCTCCGACTGGAGCGAATTGCGTTAACACCACAGACAATCACGACGGGCATCGAAGTCCTTCGCAGCATGCCATCACTGACTCAAATCCTGACCACAATGGAAGGCAATCCTCAACAAAGTGCAGCCGACTTTTGGCATAAGTTTGATACCGGTGTCTGGAATCCGAAGACTGAAGAACCTGCCGCAAAAGCGGATGGACAGCCCGCAGCGAACCCGGCGCCTGCGGTGCCGCCAAAAGAAGAACCGCCGGCAGAGCCAGCTGCACCCGCCGCTGACGAGAAAGCAGAAACACAGGAATCAGATAAAAAGGAATGAACAAATTCCTGTGCCAACAGGCTCATAAGATTGTGTGCACGAAGTGCGAAACGTCGCGGTCACAATCGACGAAGTCTTAGACACGGGAGTCTGTCATGAGCGCAGCGGTTATGGCATCAAACGCAATTCAGGACATTCGAGCGAACGTCGAATCCGCCGTTCTTGGTAAACAGGACACCGTGCGACTTGCCGTTGTGGCTTTATTGGCGGGCGGACATCTGCTGCTGGAGGACGCTCCGGGGCTCGGCAAAACATCATTGGCCCGCGCGCTCGCGAGAAGTCTGGGATGTCGGTTTACGAGACTGCAGTTCACTCCGGATTTACTTCCCAGCGATATTCTGGGAGCGAATGTTTATCGGCCCAATACCGGTGACTTCGAGTTTCGGCCCGGTCCGGTCTTCACAAACGTGTTGCTGGCTGACGAAATCAACCGCACGACTCCAAGAACTCAAAGTGCTCTGCTGGAAGCGATGAGCGAACGACAGGTGTCGATCGAAGGCGAGACGCTGCCCTTGCCGGAGCCGTTTCTGGTCATCGCAACGCAGAATCCGTTCGAGTTTGAAGGCACCTATCCGCTGCCGGAGAATCAGTTGGATCGCTTCATGATGTGCCTGGAAGTGGGCTATCCAGATCGAGAGACGGAACGGGAGGTCTTTAAGCGACATCGCGGTGGAGAACCAACGGACGATCTGCTGGCTGTTACCAACGCCGAAGAGATGATTGCTATGCAGCGCAGCGTGAGTGACATCCGTGTCGACGAATCGATTTCGGATTACATACTCGACATCGTCGAAGCCACGCGGAATCATCCGGAATTGGCGCTCGGCGTGAGTACTCGCGGTGCTCTGACGTTGTACAAGGCGGCTCAGGCCATGGCGTTGCTGGAAGAGCGGGACTTCGTCATCCCCGACGACGTGAAGCAGTTGTGCCGTCCGGTTCTGGCTCACCGAGTTGTTTGCCGCGGTGCTGTGCGAGACGGGCATCGTCAGCGAGCGATTCAGATTCTGAAAGGCATCCTGGAAAAGTTGGCAGTCCCCATTTAGAGCCCATTTCCGGTGGTCTCCAGACGGCGAATCTGCCGCTCAGTCCGCGATTACACCCGCGCCTTCCGGTGCAATAACGCATCGTTGCGCAATTGGGTAAAATTGCCATGGCGGTTCTGAATCTTCGAACGCTGAAACTGGCGACCGATGGGGCTGACGGAACGGTCAACCGAATGGCAACACTGATCTCGTTCGAGAATGTGCCTCCCGCAATCGGCCAGTAACATCCGAACGGCCAGGATAAGCACCTCGGCAGGAATCCTTTCGTTTAACGGGATTAAACGAGACAGTAAATCCTACAGTCCATACCTACTGCATCCGGAACAATTTACTGGTTGCACACTTCGACTGACCGACGTGTAAATCGCTAATGCTCTGCGTTTTCGTGCAAACACCGAATGCGTCACCATTGGCACAACAGGTGCATTCAGGGGCTCGGTGACTTACAGGCGAATGGGCCTCTCCGCCAAAACATCACCGTTGATTCACAGTACTCGACACATCGGATTCTGATGCAGCCATTCAGGAAAACAATGCAACCTGCGTTTGCGCCAATCTGCATCATTGCAGTGCTGGTGATGAGCACCGTTGCGATGTTTCCGGTGTGGCATAACCTGTTTTCAATCGCCACGCAGGACGAAGAAGCAAGTCATATTCTACTGGTGCCTGTCGTGTTCGGATGGTTGCTGTGGTGCTCGCGCAGTGTGATTCTGACAAGTCCGGTGACACATCGAATGTGGGGGTTGGCAGTAATCCTTTGCGCCCTGGTTCTGCAGGAAGTCGGGCTGCATTATAGTGCGCAGGTGTTATGGCATGGATCTGCTGTCCTGAGTTTGATCGGGGCACTGTGGCTTGTTGTCGGATCGAGGGCATTGCGGAACGCCTGGCCGGCCTTTGGAGATCGGCGGTGCTGCTGTTCGCGGTTCCGATTCCTGGACTAATGCGTCAACAGATCTCGTTGCCCCTTCAGCAATGTTCCGCCGTGATCGCGGAGCAATTGTTGTCGATGGTTGGTACCGACGTGCAGCGCAGCGGCTGCGTGCTGCTGGTTGATGGCACAGTGGTTACCGTGGCGGAAGCCTGCAACGGCATGAGAATGCTGTTCGCTGTCTTGCTGGTGGTCTACGCCATGGCATTCTCGCTCACCGGGGACCGAAGAACTCAGGCGGCGATTGTCATCCTGAGCCCAGTCTTTGCCATGCTGATGAATGTCATCCGTCTGTCAGTTTCCGCATGGATGTTTGGTGCCTGCAGCGAACACGTCGCTGTGTTGTGGCACGATATTAACGGCTGGTTGATCCCGGGCGGATTGGTACTGGCTCTGATCGCGTTCACTGACCACGGGTCGAACAATCAGCCAGCGCCGCAAGTCACCCCGTCCGCATGGACCTCTGCCCCAGCAGCAGCGGAATCAGGACTCGCCTTGTGCTGTTCCTTGCGGCTTTTACGATCAACGTAGGACGATTGCCCGACGGTACAGAAACAGGGCTGCACCGTGGTCGAGTCTCCGCACAGCTGGACAGTTTTCCCTTTTCCGTGGGCGACTGGCTCGGCGTTTCGGCAGCCCTGCATTCCGAGGAAGTCAGGTTGCTGCGGCCACTGGCGGCATTTCGACGCGAGTATGTCAACGCTTCCAACCAGGAACGGTTGTCTGTGTTTGCCGTCTTTACCGCCGATGCCAGAGATCTTGTCGGACACGAACCCGGAACTTGCCTTTCCGGACAGGGGTGGCAGATACTCGAACAGCGTCCGGTGACGTGGCGGTGGGGCGACGTTGCGGTTAACGGTCGTGACTATCGCTTCCAATTCGGCAACGCTGATGTTCGTCGTCAGGTCGCCAGTATCCTGCTGGTTGCCGGCGGAGAATCCAGCGGCGATATGCAGATCGTTTCCGAAGCTGCTGCAGACTTTCGACGTGCTCCGTTCGGAGCGTGTGCGATGCAGATTAGCTCCGACCTGACGCATACCGAAGCCGAATGGCAGCAGATTACGGAACAGTTTGTCAGTCACATGCAGCCCCTGGTGAACTCATTTACCACCTGCGCACATCAACAGGGAATGGAGTCGACCTAATGAACGATCAGGAACAACAGTCATTGTTTTCACGACCTTTGGTGCGGGTTGCCATCTGCTGCAGCGTCTGCGCGGCACTGGTAATCGGTGGCATCGGCGCAGCCAACTACGTTCGTAATCACGGCCGATCGGCAGAAACACAATTCAGCGAAACCGAACTCGCGAAGATCGTCGACAACGCAGAGAATCTGTGTCGACAGGAAGACTACGCCACGGCCGTGGCGGTATTGCGTCCGGTACGCCAGGCGTTATTTCAACGCGAACACGTCGCGGGCCTGAGGACATACGCTGAAGCGCAGGAAATGGTGCCTCTGGCCAACAACGCACATATCGCACTGGCCGCGTCGACGCTCGTTCGCATCGCCTCTCTGGACCCAAACGACCTTCCCGTGCGGCTGCGATTGTTCGAACTGTTTCGCCAGCTTGACGACAACAAAGAAGCTTGTCGTTATGGTGATGAAGCAGTCGCATTGGCGCAACATGATGAGGAGCTGTGTCTGAGAGTTGCCAGAACTCACCTGCACGCGGGGGCGCCGGAAATCGCACAGAAAACAGCGGAGCGGATTTTGGAAGCTCATCCCCAGCACATGGGGGCCGCTTCATTGAAGGTGGAATGCCTGGTTGCTGAGGACGTCGACTCCGCCGGCATCGTGACCTTTATTGACGAAATTTGTCCTCAGCAAAACGCCTCCGCTCGCATGGACCGCGCTTTGCTGGCGCTTGTTCTGGCCAACGCCACAAATGATCAGGAGAGTGCGAAGCTGTTGACTTCGATGTTGACATCCAATGACGAAGGCGAGTCGCTTGACGGTGACCGCAGAAAGATCATGGTGTCGGCTTTCGAGTCTGCGGGACGCACTCAGGACGTCTTGAGAGTGGTGGAACGCGGCAGCAACGACGCTGACCATGACCCGGGGGACGCGAATTAGATCGAATTGCTCAACCGTTATCTTTGGGCGGGCGAGCATCAACGACTGCAACAATCAATCGCCAACTTAGCGCGGGACGGTGTTGAGATCTCGGATGAAGTCATTGTCATTCAATTCATCAGTTGCTGGTTGAACAATCAGCGGACTCAGCTGCCTGAACTGTCGCGTCTGCTTGGTCATCGCAACTCACACCGCGCCCGATGCTGGCAACCCGTCGTGGCTGCGCTGGCAACAGATACGTCAAGCAACGAAATGCTGTCGGCGGCAGCCGCAGCATTGCAGCACTATCCGCAAAGCCCTGTGCTGCGATATATTCACGCCATGGCGCTGCAGTCGCTCGGCGATCAGGACGCTGCGGTTCCGGCCTATCGGGTGGCGATTGCGATGTCACCACGCTGGAGCACGCCCCGGACCGCGCTGTCCAGACTGCAGCGGGATCGCGGCAACTTCCGCCTTGCGTTCTGCGAAGCAGTCGAAGCTGTGAGAGCGGCCCCGCATACTGACGATGCCCTTAATGCACTTATCCTGAGTGCAGCGAAGATGCATGCCGACGGTGAGCAACTGCAGATTGAAGTCCAGCAGGCGATTCTGAAAACGGTCCAGCAAGCCCGGAACCAAACGACGAACGCACGATCGCGACAGATTTGTTTGCAACGTTTCAGGCACTCAATAATGAGCCTGATGTGGCGGATCGACTGATTAGTGAGCTCCTGCAGAAACCGGAAGACCTGTCCGCCACTGACTTCGAGCTGCTGTCGGCGATTGCTTCCGCTGGAAACCTGAAACAACGACTGGAAGTCGTTCGCGCTGCAGAAGTTGGAAACAACATGTCCGGCCACGTGGCCGAAACGGTTAAGCTGTTACGGGACAAAACTCCGGATGCGGCTTGTGCCTACCTGAGCCATTCGCAGCGTAACGGCGGCAAGCCACTGCCTGCAGTCACACAAGCTCTGCTGCTGGCGGAAGCTCTTAGCGTCGTCGAGAGTCCTGACGCAAAATCCAGCTGGGTGAAACTCGCGGAAAGCTACGCCATGGATTTGCAGATTCAATCGCGTGCTGCGAATGCCCGTGAGCTCGCGACCGATTTCGCGTCGCGGCAGCTGATCGTCCAGCGGATGCAGTCGATTTCACCACCAGACGGCATTCTGTGGCAAATCGAAGCCACACGGCTGCTGCTGGACCAGGACACGACGGAACAAGCTGCGGCTCGCGCGGCGCTGACAATGACAGACATACTTGCCGTGGCGCCGTCTTCGATGCCAGCCTATCTACTAGCCGCTCGCGCGTACGATCGTCTGGGCAAGCAGGAACGTGTTCTTGAGCTGTGTCGTAACGCTGTTTCCCATGGCATTGTGATTCCCGGACTGGTGGTGCATCTTGCGGAATCAACAAGCTCCCGCGACGAAGCCGTCCGCACAGCGCGATCAATCGTGAACAGTCGCGAGTTCTCTGACTTGCAGCGACAGCAGGGCATTGCCGTCCTGCTGCAGCATCGAGACTACGAATTCGCTGCACAGGCAATCACTCGAAATCTAGCGCCAACGCCTGATGATTCCGACGAATTCTTTGGGCAATTCAGCACACTTGCGATCGCCAGAGCCCATCATGGTGGCGTCCAGCAGGTGCTTGGTCCGATCGAATCGCTGGCGCCGCAGTCTGATCGATGGTTTCAACTGTGGCTGGATGTCACACAAGTTCCGAAGGTGTCGGCAAAGGATGGGGCCACAATGCTGCAACAAGCCAAACAGTGGCTTTCAGCCGACCAGCCGCATCGACATCGCAACCTGTCCATTGCCTGGAGACGTCTTGCCAAACGCAGTCGAGATTCTCAATACTTGATTCCTGCGTACCATGTTCTAAAGGACGTCGTCGACGGGGACAGTTCCGCGGAAGAACAAATGATACTGGCGAGTCTGGCATTGCAGGCAGACGATCAGACCACCGCGATGCGGCTGTATCAGCGAATTGCTGAACAGCATGCTGACAACACGCAGGCATGTTCTTTTGCCTTGAACAATCTGGCGGCACTGAAGCTTGAGATCCCTGAAGAACTTACGGCAGCGGACACTTTGGCTGTCAGAGCTTACGCCATGCTTCAGAAACCGGAAATTATCGACACCCTGATCGAAGTTCGTCTGCGGCAGAATCGTCGGCCAGAAGCGTTTCAACTGCTGCACGAGGGGCTCGAGAAATGGCCGCAGAATCCAGAACTGAAGCGTTTGGCATCACGGATGAATTCGGACGGAGATCGAACATGACCACTCAACGATTACCTGTTCAAACTCTTCAACAGCTTACACAGAATTCCAAAACTACACAGAGAGCGTCAATCATGAAACACTTGTTCACCGCTTGTGCATTCCTGGCCAGCTGCGCGACGTCGCAGGCCACGCTGCTGAATTTCGAAGACGCCGCGATGTTTGGTGGCGACGACGCGGCTGTGACCGATGCCTATCTGCAAAGTTACGGACTTTCGATCAACGCGTTCGCTGGCAAGAATGCCAACAAGGCAACCGAGGTGACGCTGAGCTTTGAATCGGCAGGCGACGACGCGACGAATGCATTTGG
>CALFOL010000780.1 GCA_937919915.1 uncultured Planctomycetaceae bacterium | reverse complement strand
CACTGTTCGTTACTCCGTCCTCGGTGCAACGACACTCACCGCCGTCATTCTTTACCTGGACCGCATCTGCATTGCAGAAATAGCGAAGCTTGATGAGTTTAAAACGACTCTGAATCTTTCGGATACAGAAACCGGCTGGATCCTGTCGTCATTCTTTTTCTCCTACGCACTGGGACAGGTGCCGGCCGGCTGGCTATCCGATCGCTTCGGCGCCAGAAAGATGCTGCCGCTGTATATCTGTGTCTGGTCGCTGTGCACGATTCTCACAGGACTGGCAACAGGGTTCGCGATGCTGATCGTCGCAAGACTGCTGTTTGGGATCGCTCAGGCGGGCTGTTATCCCACCGCCGGCAGTCTGATTAAGCGCTGGACACCGCTTCCCAAACGAGGCACCGCGAGCGCGATTGTTTCGTTCGGCGGCAGACTCGGAGGTGCCACGGCTCCGCTGTTGACGGCGTGGTTGCTGAGCGATTATCTCAGTTGGCGGTGGGTGCTGACGTTATACGGAATGTGCGGATTTTTCGTGGCCGCTTACTTCTGGAAAGTGTTCCGCGAAACACCGCAGGATCATCCCGACTGCGACGATGCCGAACGAACGCTGATTTCCGCAGGAGATGCTGACGCCGAAGAAACCGGACCGCCGCCGTTTCCACCGATCGGACCGTTGATGCGCAGCGGCACGATGTGGCTGATGTGTGCTCTGCAGTTCGGCATCAATATCGGCTGGGTATTTCTCGTGACGTGGCTTCCGACGTATCTCAAAGATGTGAAAAATGTCGACCCAAAAATCGGCGGGCTGATGTCGACGATCGTGTTGTTCGCCGGGATCGTTGGGATGCTGTGTGGTGGGCCGTTGACGGACTTTTCTGTCAGGCGACTGGGCCGACGCTGGGGTCGTTCGCTTCCGCTGGTTACGTGTTACGGCGTTGCGGTTGCTGCATATTTGTCATGCCTGTACCTGGATTCTGCATGGGCGTTCATTGCCGCGGCATCCGTCGTGGCCTTTGCGACAGACATGAGCGTCCCTGGAATCTGGGCCTACATGCAGGACGTCGGCGGCAGGAACACGGCCGCCGTTTTCGGTTGGGGCAACATGTGGGGAAATCTGGGAGCCGCGACGACTCCGTTGCTGGTTCCGATTGTTCTGAAGCAATGGGACACCAACGGCGACTGGAATGAAGCCTTTCTGCTGTTCTCAGCCGGCTACGTTGTTGCGCTGCTTGCGGCGCTGGGGATCAATGCGAATCGCAAAGTGGAATAGATCTGAAGCGCGAGACCTGCCGTCGTCAATGCTACGCTGGCGGCGGGGCGTTGGTATGCTCGTGTCGCTCACCCGATCCCAACGCGTTGATATCACGAACACTCTGTTGGATCGTGGCCGACAGCAGTGAAGTGGGCGTGCCGATCCACAGAAACGTGAAACCCTGAGCTCGAAGTGCGGGGGCGTCTGTTCCTGCCCACACTTTCTTATTCACGCCATCCGCGGCTGCTTTGACTTGTTGTATCGCGGAGAGGAATTTCTCGTTCGTTGGGTTCCAGCAACAACCCAGATCGGCGGAAAGGTCGTAGGGGCCAAGCCCGAGTGCAGTGACGAACGGATGAGCCGCCAGCGCAGCGGCATTGTTCACACCGACTTGTGATTCGATCTGTGGAATCACGATGAAGTGTTCCTCAAACTCAGACTTCCACGTTTCGTACTGGTAATCGCTGATCCAGTAGTTGCCCATACCCCCCGGACGTCTTCGACCGCGCGGTGGCATGATCGCTGCAGCCTGTACCTCGTCGATCTGTTCGGTCGACTCAACCGATGGAAGCAGCAATCCGCACGGACCCATGTCCATAGCTCGCCGAATCACAGATGCTTCGCAGGAGACCGTTCGCATCATGACAGGGAAATTCGCCAGGCGACCGACCTGACAAATTTGACTTACCAGCTCGTCGGAAAAATAGCCGTGCTCTCGATCAATGATGAGGTAATCCAGACCGCTGTTCTGACAGATTTCCACCAGGAACGGCCATGCGTGATCTGTGGCCATCAGTCCGATGACAGGTGTGTCGGTGGCAAGCTTTGCCTTCAATTCGGCTGCGGGTTTTAGCATACTGCGATTGACCGTTGTGTTTTTGAGATGACTATTGGACGGCAGACTTCACTGTCGAGTGATGACTGACCATCCTCTGCAATCGGCAAACCATATTCAACTGAACGGGAATGACAGTGAAATTCGCATTCTGCTACTTGGGAATGTTTTTGTTCTTTGCACCACTTGTCGTTGCTCAGGAGCTGACGGAAGGCCCCATCGGCACCGTCAAAAAAGAGGTGTACGTGAAGAACACGGTTCCCAACAAAGCACCGTGGGTGTGGGCTTACACTGGCCAACCTGGTTACCGCGAAGAAATCCATACGGTGTGGTCGCACGATGATCAGGTCCGAGGCTACGGCGATTCGCCAACGCAACCAAATCGACGTGTTTCCCATGACGACGGGAAAACCTGGAGCGAACTCACTCCACTGCCGCCGAATCTGACCGTCGGTGAAGACTATGCTGTGATCGATTGGAAGTTCTGTGGAATCTACGATCCGGCGTCGAAACGGCACGTCGACCTGTCGATTCACCATGTCCGGGATATGCGAGAAGGGCCGCCCCGCCGAATCTACAATCACGCGCTGATTCGTCTTTCGGACGACGGTGGAAAGACGTTTGGGCCGCCGGAAATGCTGCGGTACGAAGACGGCGAAGATCTCAGCCCGGAAACACTTCTTAGCACCGATTTCCTGAAGAACAACACTGGCTATCCTGGACAGTCGATCTTTCGACACAGCAACGGCAACCTGATCATTCCTGTAACGAATTCGAAGATCCCGACGGATGTCGAGGACGAACCGGTGGCCAGGACGGTCTGGCCGGAGAAGAGCGGAATTGGGAGCCTGTGTTATGTCGGACGCTGGAACACAGAGAACGAAGCCTACGACTGGAAAGCCGGCGAATCGGTTTGGCTTTCGCGAGACGACGCGTTCAATGGCCTTCTGGAAGCCGACGTCGCGGAACTCAGTGATGGTCGCGTCTTGATCGTATGGCGAGTGACGAAAAACGGGAAAGAGAAACCGGCCTACAAGTATTTTGCCGTTTCAGATGACGGAGGTCTGACGTTTTCGAAGCCGGAAGTGTTCTGTTACAGCGACGGTTCGAATTTCTTTTCCAGCAGCACCTTCCACCGGTTATTTCGCAGCAGCAAGACCGGGAAGCTGTATTGGATCGGTAACATTCTGCAGAAGCACACGACCATTCCGGGGCACCCGCGTTATCCGTTGAACATCGCAGAAGTTGATGAACGGACACTCGGATTGAAGAAAGAAACTGTCACCGAAATCGACACACGGCAGCCCGGTGAAGGCGAACGACTACAGTTGTCAAACTTCTGGATCATCGAAAGCCAGGCGGAAAAGAATCTGGAGATCTACCTGACGCGGCTCAACGAAAACCCGGACGAGCTCTACACCGCGAACGTATATCGCTACACAGTGACGTTCAAGTAGCCCGGTTAGACGATTCGGGAACTGCAGTTGCGATTGTTCGGCAGGCTATTCTTTCTGATCCCGTGTTGGATTTCATTTTGCCGCAGTGATTGTCATGATTGACGCTCACACGTTCGAGTTGAAATCTCACGGGAGCCTCAGAATGCCGCGAACACTTCTATCCTGCGTCCTCGCCCTGCTGACAGGGGCTGTTCACGCCGAAGACTGGCCTCAGTTTCGTGGGCCGAATTGCACCGGGATCTCGTCAGGCACAGCGCCGCTGCCGACGAAGTTCTCAGGCACGGAAGGTGTGACGTGGACTGCGAAACTTGGCGACGGCATCGGATGCCCAGTCGTTGCAGCAGGTCGAGTATTCACCTCTGCGATGGTCGACGACGAAACGGTTGGGCTGTTTGCATTCGATGTGGACAGCGGTGACGAACTCTGGAAGCGAACATGGCCCGTTGGCGACATCGGCGATACGCACAAAACCAACAGCCATGCCAGCACAACGCCGGCTGCTGATGATGAACGCGTTTACTTCTATTTCAGCACGCTGGGAATGCTTACCGTTGATGCCGCAACAGGCGAAGACGTGTGGAAGAAGGACCTGCCAGATCCCTACTTTGTCTTCAAATGGGGAGCCGGTATGTCTCCTGTTCTTTACAAAGACCTGCTTCTGTTTTGCCAGGACGACGATCTGAATCCGGCATTCTATGCCTTCGATAAAAGAACGGGCGACTTGAAATGGAAAGACGATCGCAATGACATGGGGGTCAACTATTCGCACCCGGTTGTCTGCAGCACTGATCACGGCGACGAAATCGTTGTGGGAGGCACCGGGCTGCTTGTCGGCTACGACCCGTCCAGTGGAAAACGCCTGTGGCACGCGCGCACGCTGCTGCGAAACATCAAGACAACGCCCGTTTGCAAAGATGGAGTCATCTATATTTCCGTGCAGAGCGGAGGCATCGCCAATCAGTGGCTGGCTTCCGTCGACCGAGCGGAAACCGGGAATAGCGACGACAAGATCACCCGCGACGAGATCCAGGCGTTTGTGGGTGAGCGACCTGTTCCTGATGCCTTCTACGAGAAAACATTCGGTCGCGGTGATGTCGACAAGGATGGTGATCTGGAAGGCGAAGAACTTGATGTTGCGTTCCTCAACCGTGAAAACTTCGCGGGTGCCCGTTACGACGTGAAGGATCCGGCGGCTCAATTCATTCTGGCGGTCAAAGGAGGCGGTCGCGGCGACGTGACTGACACACACGTCCTTTGGAAACACGCAACCAAACACACGGACCACATCGTGTCGCCGATGGTTGTTGAGAATCGCATGCTGCTGGTGAAGAGCGGGGGCATCGCGACATGCTTCGACACTGAAAACGGAGCAGCGATGTTTGGCCCGGCCAGAATACACAACGAAGGAGACTATTTCGCGTCGCCCGTTTACGGCGACGGAAAGATCTACGTGGCCAGTGAGAACGGGAAGATCGTCGTTCTTCGCGATGGCGACGCTCTCGAAGTGCTGGCGGTCAACGACATGGGAGATTCCATTCTGGGAACTCCGGCAATTGCAGATGGTGCGTTGTACGTACGAACTCGCAAGTCGCTCATGAAGATTCAGTAGGAAACATGTCGGCTGGATCAAGCGCAGCGCCGCTCCGGCGTGGATGATCGGAACAGCGCTTCCCTCGGTCCGGCCTACGGTTTCTGAATCGCGACTGTTGCCGCGCAAACAGTAAGAATGATGAACTTTTCCGATGGCGGTCTATCAAATGAAACTTGAAGGGAAAACAGCGTTGGTCACGGGCGCTGGTCGTGGCATCGGCAAAGGCTGTGCCATCGAACTCGCTCGCGACGGCGCGGACATTGTCCTCAACGATCGTCCCGGCAGTCCCGATCTGCAGGCCGCAGCGAAGGAAATCCGCGAACTCGGTCGGCAGTGTCATGTGCTCGAAGCCGATGTGTTTTCGCGAGCCGGATGCGAGCAGCTCGTGCACGAAGCGATTAAGTTGGTGCCGCAGATTGACATCCTGATCAGCAATCCGGCATTCAGTCGTCGTGGTGCGTTTCTTGACTATCCACCAGAGCTCTTTGAAGGCACGATCAACGGCACGCTGACCAGCGGTTATCACATGAGCCAACTGGTCGCCCGTCATATGGTTGCAAACAACATTTCGGGAAAGATTGTGTTTATGTCCAGCGTTCAGGGGGAAATCCCTATGGCACACTGCTTCGCCTATGGAGCTGCCAAGGCTGGCCTGAATCACATGGCACGATCGATTTCGGTTGAGCTTGCTCCGTATCGAATCAACGTTAATGTGATCGAGCCCGGGTGGATTGATACCCCCGGAGAACATGTCACGTTCAGTGATGAAACGATTCAAACGGAAGGTGCAAAATTGCCCTGGAAGAGAATGGGCCTGCCGGCGGACATCGGCAAAGCGGCCGCCTTTCTTTCTTCCTCAGACGCTGATTACATCACCGGGGTCGTCCTGCCGGTCGACGGTCTGTTTCGCTTTCGTCATTGCATGGCGGAAGAGATGACTCCGCTGAAGGACGCAGACTGATGGCAGTTCAGCTGCGTTCAAAAATCTTCGAAGGGTCTTTACCGGGCCCACACGTCTTGATTACCGGCGGCGTGCACGGCGATGAGTTCGAACCACTCGCGGCCATTCGGCAACTCGCACCCGTCCTGGCAGAGAACATTCAGCGCGGCAAAGTCACGCTTGTGCCCTGTGTGAACGAAGAAGCGTTTCTGCTCGGCAGACGCTGTGCATCGGATGGACTGGACCTTGCCCGCACCTGTCCGGGGCGACACGACGGTTCGGCCACGGAGCAAGTGGCAGCGGTGCTGAGCGAACTCATTCGAGACGCGGACTACTACATCGACCTGCACACCGGCGGGACAGAATTCGCAATCTTTCCGCTGACCGGATACGTATTACACGCTGACGCTAAGATTCTCGAAGCCCAGCGAAAAATGGCTCAGGCATTCAATCTGCCTGTCGTCTGGGGAACCTCACCGAATCTTGAAGGCCGCTCACTGTCGGTAGCGCGCGACGCAAACGTGCCTGCAATCTACTGCGAATACGGCGGAACTGCGACGTGTTCAAGCGACGGCGTCAATGCGTACATTGATGGCTGCCTGAGCGTAATGGCGATGTTGGAGATGATCGACTGGCCAAAGCCAGCAGGGATCGTCGCACACACGGTCGAGGACGCTCGCCCTGGATCAGGTCATTTGCAGGTTCGTCATCCTTCCCCGGTGGACGGATTCTTTGAACCAGCCGTTCAACTGGGCGAAGAAGTTGCCGCAGGATCACGTTTGGGAAAGGTTGTTAGCCTGTCGGACGAAGTCTCGCATCACATCGACAGCGAGCATGCCGGGATCGTGCTGATGCTGCGCACGTTTCCTCGCGTTCGCGCGGGCGAGTCGGTCGGCGTGGTGCTGGAAATAACCTAAACCATGTCGCCTCAGATGGTTCCGGATTCAGTGCTGTCAGAGTACAGTCAACACGTGCACCGACGAAGACATGCACTCCCGCGTTCTTCTGATCTTTCTTCCGTACGATAAAATATCAAATGAAACGAATTCTTGTCATCGGCGGTGGATCGATCGGAGAACGGCATGTCCGTTGCTTTCAAGCCACACAGCGGGCAGATGTTTCGCTGTGCGAAATCAACGATGACCTTCGCACAGTGGTCGGGGAACGCTATGAACTGAAACGATCACACCGCTCAATTGAAGAAGCGTTGGCTGATTCCGCGTTCGACGCCGCAGTCATCTGTACGCCTGCGCATTTGCATATTCCGATGGCGTATCAGCTGGCCGCTCACGGATGTGGCCTTCTGATCGAAAAGCCATTGAGCATTTCACAGGACGGAACGGACGGACTCATCGCTGAGATCGCTGGTCGACAGATTCCGGCTTCGGTTGCTTATGTCCTGCGGCAACATCCAGCGCTGCAGGCGATGCGGGCGTGTGTGGCAGAGGGGCGGTTCGGTCGTCCGGTGGAAGTCGTGTATACCGGTGGCCAGCACTTTCCGTTCTACCGTCCTGCCTATCGGGAGATTTACTATGCAAGACACGAAATGGGGGGCGGAGCAATTCAGGATGCGCTGACTCATGTTGTGAATGCCGCTGAGTGGATCGTTGGCCCGGTCACGAAGCTGGTTGCCGACGCAACACATCAGTTGCTGGAGGGCGTCGACGTCGAGGACACAGTGCATCTAATGACGCACCATGCGGCATCGACCGAGGCGTTTGTGATGGGATCATTCAGCCTGAACCAGCATCAGGCGCCCAACGAATCCACCTGGACCGTCATTTGTGAAAACGGAACGGTGCGGTTCGAATTCCATCACAACCGCTGGCTGTCCTGTACTCAACCCGGTAGTGACTGGGTTGTTGAAGAGAGCTTTCAAATTGAGCGAGACGAGTTGTTCGTGAGACAGGCGAATGCATTTCTCGACCAACTCGACGAAAAAACAGGGCCAGCCTGTTCACTCGCTGAGGCAAAACAGACTCTTCGTGTTAACCTGTCGGCATTGAAGTCTGTGCAATCTGGTGCCTGGGAAAACGTATGACCGAAACGACTGTTCAACAACTCTTCGACATGACCGGACAGACGGCGCTCATCACTGGAGCTTCCGGGTATCTGGGACAATCGATGTCTCGTGCAATGGCGGAGGCTGGCGCGACGATCGTCGTTGGCAGTCGAGACCGTTCACGAGCACAAAGCACGGCCGACGCTTTGCCGGGCGGACCGCACTTCGGTGTGGAACTCAATCATCTGCTGGAAGACTCTATCAACAGCGGATTCGAAGCGGCGATCTCTGCGGCTGGAAAAGTTGATGTGCTCATCAACAATGGCCAACAGGGCCACGCGATGGATGTGACGAACGTGACGGCGGAAGCGTTCAACCAGGATCTGCAGAACGCGACCGGGTACTTTCTACTGGCGCGGAAACTTCGAGACCACGTTGTTTCCCGCGATGCCGCGGGATCGATCGTCATGATCGGTTCGATGTATGGCGTCGTGGGATCCTATCCCGAAGCGTACGAAGATATTTGTACCGCGAGCCCGGTGCAGTATCACGCTCTGAAGGGCGGCATCATTCACATGACTCGGCACCTTGCTGTGTACTGGGCCAAAGACAACGTGCGAGTCAACTGCCTGAGTCCCGGTCCGTTTCCTTCAGAAAAAGCACCGACAGCGATGGTCGAACGACTGAAACAGAAGAGCCCGATGGCCAGAATGGGAAAGCCGGAAGAACTAAAGGGTGCTGTGTTGTTGCTGGCCAGTCGAGCTGGCAGTTACATCACCGGACAGAATTTACTCGTCGATGGCGGCTGGACCGCGTGGTAATCGTACTCGTCAGAAAGATGTCTCCATGAAGTTCGCTTTGCAAATCACTTTCCTGCTTGTGTCCACGATCGCTGTTGCGAACGTCGGATATTGCCAGGATGACGGCCGACATTCGCTTTCACCGGCGACGCGCGAACGCTGTGTCGAAATACTTCGATCCGGAATGCAGGGCGATGATTTCTGGCCGTCCATTCACGCCGCCGAAGGTCTCACTCTGGGAGGCTACGGCGAGGAAGTCATCCGCTTCCTCACGCCGAAACTCGAAACAGAAAAGGACGACCAACATCGTTGCGGCATCGCCCGAGAACTGGTTCGCGCCGGTGACAAACTCAAAGCAAACATCATGTTGAAGATCTTGGCTGGCGCAGAAACGCACGGTCATGTCCACGCCGCCGAAAGCCTCTATAAGGTTGTCGAAATCGGTGACGGCAGTGCGATGCGAAATGCCTTTCAACAGGACGACAACATCACCCAGAAACTTATGGCCGCTGGAGCTCTCGGTCGTTGCGGTAACGACAAAGCGATGGAGTTCCTGCGAGCATCACTGGAGCACGCGGATCCGGACATTCTGCGGATTTCCGCATGGATCCTTGGACGGATTGGCAATCAAACGGACATCCCACGCCTAAAGAAACAGCTGCCAAGATGTCAAGAAGCACTACTAAAGGCCTATGTCAATCATTCGCTCGCTGCGCTTGGCGACAAGGCCGGTCTAGCCGCTTTGGCTGCCAACCTGAAGGACGAAGACCCGGCAGTGAGAACCTACGCCGCAACATTTGCTGGCGACGCTCGTGCTGTTGGTCTTACGGATTCACTCACTGAAATGCTGAACGATGCACATCCCGATGCGGCTTACCGCGCGGCTCAGTCGTTACTGATGCTGGCAGGTCCGCCGCCGCAGAATCCCGCCGAAGATATTTCTCAACTGCTGTATCCGGCGACCGAAAAGAATCCGCGGTACACCGAAGGTTCGATCATCACCCTGGCGAACGGCGAGTTGCTGTTTGCGGTCACAGAGTTCATGGACGGCGGCAGTGACTTCGCGAAGGCTCATATCGTTGGCCGACGATCTTCTGATGGAGGACTTACCTGGGGCGAAAAGGCTGTGCTGCAGGAAAACACTGGTGGTATGAATGTAATGAGTGTCACGCTCCGGCGTCTGGCGACTGGTTCCATCGCGATGTTCTATCTGCAAAAGAACAGTCACGACGATCTGCGAATGTTCGTGCGTCACTCGGCCGACGAAGCTGTCAGTTTCGGTGATCCGATCCGTGTTACCAACAATGATGGCTACCACGTCGTCAACAACGACCGCGTGACACGACTGTCTTCGGGGCGCCTGCTGGCGCCGGCGGCGTCGACTCCAGACGTTCAGAAGGTGAACCATTTTGTTTGTCACTGCTATTTTTCTGACGATAACGGAGCCACCTGGCGAAACGGAAAGGGCGAGGTCGATGCCCCCAAACGCGGTGCGATGGAACCGGAAGTGATCGAATTGAATGACGGACGCATCTTGATGCTGATCCGCAATCAACTCGGTTACGTTGGCAAGAGCTATTCGGCGGACGGTGGCGAGACGTGGAGCGAAATGACGTCGCTGGGTGTCAAAGCCCCGGAAGCTCCGGCGACGGTGCGAAGAATCCCGGCGACCGGCGACTTACTGTTGATCTGGAACAACACATACACCGCAGGCGCCGGCCACGGCGGAAAACGTACTCCACTCACCGCCGCTATCTCAACCGATGAAGGCGAGACCTGGAAGGTCGTTAACAATCTGGAATCGAATTCGCAATTGACGTTCTCCTACACCAGCCTGACGTTCGTCCGCAACCGAGCGGTCATGAGCTACTGGGAAAGCGGACCAGGCAAGGGCCAGCTCTCGTGCCGTTTTCGTTCATTGCCAGTGGCGTGGTTTTACGCGAAGTAGATAGCGGTCTGAAAATACGAGTGTATCAGCAAAGATCGGCTATTGGTTGCTGGCACCTCGTCCCACATTTGCTCGTCGACGCCAGGAAGAATTCGGTCGCACCTGGCGGAAACAGACGATGCACTAATCGAAGAGTGGGCAGCCTTCGGATGGAGCGAACAGGTTTACGGAAAAGCGAACAAGCCCAACGGCTTCCTCCTTTGGAAGATAGAGCTAGTGGAGTTCGTCTTAAGCGAGAAGTATCGAGTTGGTCGCTACCTTGGATGCTTTTTCGCTCGCGTCGCGTTTCCAGGTCTTGCGACTCTATTACTAAGAACATTCGTGGCCTACCCTCCTGGTTACCCACGTCCGATATTCTGATTCGAATGCGCATGCAACATACTGATCAAACCTACGTTCCCCACATCTCGAAAACACTTTCCGCGAATATGTTTCGGCGGGACATAGCGTTTTTC
>CALFOL010000779.1 GCA_937919915.1 uncultured Planctomycetaceae bacterium | reverse complement strand
CCTGGTCTGTGATGTCGTTTTCAGGCTTCCAGTAGATGAAAGTCTTGTTCATCGTCTGGATGGCTTCCTGAGGGTTGGTCGTGTCGTCCATGCCCTTGCGGTTGAAACGAATCACGTGATCATACTTGGCGTAGTCAGCATACAGTTTGACGGCGTCTGTGACGTCGGTGTATACCACCTTCAGCATGTCCGCTTCTCGGCGACCGAAACGTCGTTTGGCTGCACCCACGAATCCGTCCAGCTTGCCTTTTTCGTTCAGGATCTGCTTTTCAGCCTGCTCGTACTGAGCACCGCCGGCATCAAACTTCGCAATTTCCTGCTGCATCTTTTGCAGACGCTCAACCATCTGCTTGGCTTCGGCGTCGGTCTGATCCATTTCCGCCTTCAGGTCGTCACGCAGGCTGGCAAACTTTTCGTATTTTTCGAACACGAACGCCATGTCGATCAAGCCGATCTTGTGGCCAGTCGTCGAAGTGGCTGGGGCTTGAGCGTAAGCTGTGCTGGCAGTGATCATCACTGCCAAGGCCAGCATCGAGAGAATGTACTTTTTCACGGAGCACTCCTTTGCGAGTATCAGCTCCGATGCCTGGAGCTGGTAAATGTGCAGGTGGGATTTGTTGAAGGGGGAAGTTACCGAAGTGGCAGGAAATGTCCCAGACATTCCTGTTTTGGTCAAGACTTTCCGGCCGGGAACCGTGCGGTATTCCATCGCAATTCGCAACTTTCATCCCGAAATCGGCACAATCTGCGGCGATGTGGATTCGTCTCCTGTGATTTGCGCGGATTTCGTACCATTCGGCCGGCCTGGTGATCGATTTGCAGCCGTGGCAAAGCCGGTAGCACAAGTTAATCACATTTGTTCGAAGCAATTAGATTTCTTATTGCTGGAAACTTGTTTCAGTTGAGTCAAGTTTTCTGAGCGACAACGGAGCGTTTCCGAGCGTTACCGGGATTGGTCTGAGACACCGCCTCGTGAGAGTTTAGTCTGTCGTGACGGAACCGACAATTCGCAGGGAACGCGACATGAATTGGAATAACGGCTTCTCTATCGCCTTCCTGCTGTGCATTTCAATGCCACAGGCGTTTGGACAGCAGCAGCAGCAGCAGCTTCTGGAGACTCGATCACGAGTGGATGCGTCAGATGCGATACCGCTGATCGCCGAGGATCCGCAGCCGGGACTATTCTTTGCTGGCCCGATTCCGCGGACAAAATTCATTGCAGACGACGCATCGCTGAATGCCGTGTGTGCCGTCGGAAACAAATGCTGGGCCGTGGGAGAACGGGGCGTGGTACTCATTAGCGAAGACGGGGGCCAAACATGGACCACGTCGATTGTGTCAACAGACTGCTGCCTACAAAGCGTTTGCTTTCTCACCAACCAGATCGGCTACGTGGCGGGGTCACAATTTGACAGCATAAATCGCCGCCGTCGGCCGGTCTTAATGATGACCCGCAACGGTGGCGAAATCTGGCAGAGCTTATGTCAGCACAACGCGGACTCACGCACGATCGAAGCCGGATTTACTGCAGCGGCCGACCTTCCACCTTTGACGTATGTGAAATATTTCGACCTCGAGGAAGCCATTGCAATCGGCCGCGGCGATTCTGTTGAAGCGGTGGCGAAAGTCTTCCGTACTCAAGACGGCGGTCGCCGTTGGCAAGTCGTGGAATCGGATGCCGGAACAGCAACCTGGACAAGTGGCGCGTTTCTGTCATCCACAGACGGACTCGTCATCGGCAGGGGCTCGGCTTTGGGAACCGTTGTGGCACAGAAGCTGGTCGCGCTGCGGAGACCTCAGCCAGGTCTGCAACAAATACATTCTGCCAGTCTTTCGCTGGACGGTCATGGTTGGTTGGCCGGTGATGCTGCGTATCTGCAGCACAGCCAGGATGGTGGCATTACCTGGAAACCAGCAGACGCCGCACTGCCTCCGCACATGACCGACGTGATTGATCTGCGAGCTGTTTGTCATCGCGAAAACGTCGTCTGTGCTGCTGGCAGTCCTGGCAGTTTGGCGCTGCAGAGCACTGATGGCGGGAAGTCCTGGGCTGCTCGAAAACTCCCCGGATCGGTACCGGTTAGCAGCTTGTGTATGGTCGGTAACAGCACGGTGATTGCTGTGGGAGCACTCGGAGTTGTTCGACGCTCAACAGATGGCGGTAACCAGTGGACGGCTGTCCGGAACGCGGACTACAGAACGTCTGTCCTGTGTCTGACAACGAACCCGGAAGATGTTTCCTTCCGTATGTTAGCGTCAATCTGTGGCAACGAAGGATTTCGCGCCGTCGTCGCGCAGCCTTCCGCCCGAATTACTCGACCAGGAATCGATGACGCACTGGCAGCCGATAGAATGAGCAGCACTTTGCCACAGGTCGGTGCAAACGTGTTTGTGCAGGACTGGATGTTTTCTCGAACACAACCGCAGCAGTCGACTGTGGCGGCGGAACTGATGAAGACGTGGGAGCTGCAATCAGATGGTCGCGTGGGCGAACTTCTGCCACAACGGCTGGCAGAACTGATTCGAATCTGGCGGCCGGATGTCGTCAGCATTGAACGTGCCACAGAATCTGATCAGGTTGCTGCCATCTGGAGTCAGGCTCTGGGCACTGCGCTGAGAATTGCTGCCGGCACGGATCATCGAGGCCAGATTCTGGATTCCGTTGGGCTGGCACAATGGACGGTCGGAAGAGTTGTGATGCGGCAACCGGAACGCAGTGCGTCGCCATTGTCATTCAGTGACGACACCCTGCTGAAGAATCTCGGCACCGTGTCATCACTCGTCGCAAATCATTGCCATGATCAATTATTGGATGCAGGCGATTCCGTGGATGCAGAGGACTTCCGAAAACCAACGACAGATTTCTATGCGATACAAGGCACCGAGAATAAAGCAGCCGTTCCCCACCTGCTGGCGGGAATGATGGTCGCTCCTGGAAGTGCATCACGCCGCATGTTGACCCACGCAGGCGCCGAGCATTTAGATCAGCTACAGCGTCTTACACGGCAAGCTCAACAACAGCGTGCGGTGCTGGCCAACCACGCACAGCGCATGGACACGCCGCTAAATCTGATCGCACAACTCAAAAGTGTCGGTGCTGACTTGCCGGATCATTTGGCAATGCAGCAACTGCTATCGCTGGCGCAAATGTATGCGTCCGTCGAGAACCTGGACGGGCAGATCGCGGTCCTGAAGGAAATCACCGAGCGTTTTCCTGACGCGGCGGAAGCAGCTGACGCGAACGAACTGCTGTTTCAGTTTTATTCGTCGGCGGAACTGAGATTTCTACGGCGCAAAGCCGGGACCTCAAGCGTCACATCCGCAACAGAATCGCGGGGCACAGAATCACTGATCCAGCAAGTCGCAGGTAGCTCGATCCCCGGGATCGCAAAACCGATCGTCATGCGTGCGGGCCGGGGGCAGGGGCTGTCCAATCCACAGGGTTCGGACAACGCAGCCGTTGCCTTCCAGTGGGATCGTAATGCTGATACCGCACTCGACAACCTGAGACGCCTGTCCAGCGAACGAGCTTCCTCGCCGGAATTGTTGTTGCGACACGCCGCCAACCTGAGACTCCGCAAGGACGAAAACCGCAGCAACACTGCCTTGTCGCTCGCTGGTCAGGACGACGGAACGTACGCCTTGCTGGCACGCACAGAGATGCAGGCTGTGTACGGTGCTGCATCAACGGCTGTGCCGGTCATCAATTTGAAAAAGGCGATTTCGAAACCATTTTTGGACGCGACGTTGATCGATGAAATCTGGGAAGATGCGGCTGAGATTCCACTGGCGACTGTGAGTCGGACAGGGTTGTCCACGGATCCCGGCTGCCTGGTCATGCTTGCCTGGGATGATGACCACATTTATCTCAGTGGACGAGTCGACAAAGTGGCCGGACGTGAGTACTACAACAACAAAACGCTGGCTCGGAATCACGACGCAGGGCATGGCAACCTGGATCGCGTCGAGATTTCCTTTGACACAGATCGTGATTATACAACCGCATTTCACTTTACGATTGATGAGTCTGGTCAGACCAGCGAACGCTGCTGGAAGTCCAGGAACTGGAACCCCGAATGGTTTGTGGCCGCTGACGCGGACGAAACGTCGTGGCGTTTCGAAATCGCGATTCCTCAGGAAGAACTTGTATCGCAGCCATTAACACCGGGAGACCTGTGGGCCATGCGAATTTACCGCATTGTGCCCGGAGTGCTGCAGCAATCTCTGAAAGATCCGGAAACAGAAACCGCGCCGACAGAGGCAGTGGGACACGGACTGCTAAGATTCATCCGTCGCAGAAATTAGCTGCGTATTACGCTGATTTGTGCCGTGGGGAACACATTTCAATTGAAGAAGGCCTACTCACCCGAGCGAGTACCCTTCACAACAATAAGTAAACTGCTCTGGCAGTGTAGCATCGACTTTCAGCCCGCCATATCTGGATGCGAGTATTTGAGTATACTGATTTTCTGCAGGTCGTCATGAATCGCATTTCGACAGGAGGAAACGGAGAGAACCGAGAAAGAAAAATTCTGTGACCCTCGTTTCCTCCTGTTCAAGATGTCTTTCTTTCCACACGCCAGAGTGACAACAGACATGCCTGTATTGATTGGTACTGACGAAGCTGGTTACGGACCGAATCTGGGACCGCTGGTTGTGACCGCAACAACATGGCATCTGCCTAAGGAATTGTCGCCGGACGCTTTGAAGGAATGCTTACGCGAAGTGGTCACGGACACCAGCAAACGGGGAGAAACGCGATTGCATATCGCCGATTCCAAACAGGTGTACTCGGCCGGGAAGACCATTGCTCCATTGGAAAGAGGCGTTTTGTCTTTTCTAAAGCATCTGGGAATGGGCCATGCAAGTGTGGGTACCCTTGGCCATGAACTTGCCGGACCGCAGTTCGCAACAGATTACGCAACAGTCTTAAACGACATTGTGCCCGAACGATTTCTGCCGGTCGCTGCGGACGACTCAGAGTGCGAAGAAATGGCAGGTCGGTTGACGCAGATATTGGAAAACGTCGACGTGCGACTGTTGAAAATCGAAAGCTGCATCATGTTTCCGCCCGAATTCAATGCGGGCGTCGCCGAAACGGATTCGAAGGGCAAGGTGCTTTCAGCCGCGACATTGTCACTTGTCAAATCAGCGACGGACCATCCGGATGCTGACAAAGACGGCTGGGTCGTCTGCGACAAACACGGCGGTCGAAATCGCTACGACGATATCATCTCCACGGCGTTCGACGATGCTTTCGTCTTTCGCCTGGAAGAATCCGGACCGCGTTCGCGTTATCGCATGAACGACCTGGAATTTTGTTTTCGCAGCAAGGCAGAAGAAGTCCTGCCTGTCGCGCTGGCGTCGATGGTTTGCAAGTATGTGCGTGAGACTGTGATGATGCAGTTCAATGCGTTCTGGCAGCATCACCTGCCGAATCTGAAAGCCACCAAAGGCTATCCGCAGGACGCGAAACGCTTCTGGGAAGACATCTCCGCGAAGGCAGCGGAACTCGGTGTTGAGAAATCAGCAATCTGGCGCGTTCGCTAGAGCAAGTCAGAGTCCCGGCGACAGTCGCGTCGCGACGACACGTGATAGCCTCGGGTTTTCAACCCGAGGAACCAGGCAAAAACTGGCGACAGCAACGACATGTGGGTGTCATCCACATGTCGTCGCTCCGCGACTACGCGTTCGTTTCATAATCGGTGCTAGCCGGCGATTGCTGCTTCCGGCTTACGAGTCATCATCGACACCAGCACCAGTGTCAGAAACCCAAGCGGGATGGTCACGATACCTGGCTGACTGAACGGCACAAAACCGGGATGCCCCGACAAGCCGTAGACATCCTTGAACGTGTCGGCACTTAACAGAATCCAGCCCAGCGAACTGACCATCCCCACAATGATGGCCGCGATGACCCCTTCTTTGGTGGTCTTTTGCCAAAACAGGATCATCACCAATGCCGGCAGATTCGCGGACGCCGCTACGCTGAACGCCCAACCGACAAGGTAGCCCACATTCATGCCCTTGAACTGAATGCCCAGCAAGATCGCAATACACCCCACAACGACAGAAGAAATCTTCGCCAGTCGCACCTTTTCGGTGTCCGTCATTTCCCAGCCCAGATAGCTGCTGCACAAGTCATGAGTCACCGCTCCGGCCGACGCCAGAATCAAACCGCTGACCGTCCCCAGCACCGTGGTGAACGCGATGGCCGAGATGGCGCCGAACAACCAGGTACTCATACTCTTCGCCAGCAGCGGTGCCGCCATGTTACTGTTGGTTACGTCCATCGCTCCGCTGGTCATGGCTCCCAGTCCAAGATACAGCGTCAGCACGTAAAAGATGCCGATGCTGGCGATCCCGACAATCGTGCTCTTGCGCGCAGCGCTTTCATCCTTCACCGTGTAATAGCGAATCAGAATGTGCGGCAGCGATGCCGTCCCGCAAAACAGAGCCAGCATCAGTGACAGAAAGTTCAGTTTGCCGGCGATATCGGGTTTGCGAATACCTGCGAACTTGGGGTTCTCACCGGGACGCAATACCGCACTGCCCGGAGTCGGCTTGGGATAGTAGACCGACGTCTTCGCATCATCCGCTTCCCTGAATTCCGTCTTGCGCCACAGGATGACTTCGCTGTTCTGCAGAGTGCTGAAGAATTCGGCGAGCCCCAGCGGCCCGGTTTCTGTCTTGCCACCCGGCAATTTCGAAACGCGGCCTACAGGATCCAGAACCGCTTCGCCTTCACCAGTCCCCTTGGGCTTGCCATTGATCATATCCACTTTGCCGACACGTTCCGTGACCCACTGGCACTCGCGCAGAGTGATCCCATCGCCATCGGCTGTGGGATCAATTCGCCAGACCGAGGTGTCGCCGTTGCCGTGATCGATCCGTACATAGGGCTGATCCACCCAGCCGGCATCCGCGGGCACTAACGTTCCTCCGACCGATTCCAGCGCCGCGTTGTTAACAGCGTCGCTGGATGTGGCGTCGACGGCCAGTGGTCCGACGGTTTTAAAGATCCGCTGATTGGGACCCGCAGGTTCTGTCGAAAATCCTCGCGCCAGAATCATCCATGTCAGAATCCCGCTGAAAAACACCAGCAGCGAGCCCTTCAGAAACTGCACCCACGTGGTCGACACCATACCGGCTGTGACCACAATCATGATCACGACCGTTCCGACCATTACGACGCCGGCCCAGTGCGGCAGGCCGAGCAGCGGTTCGACAAGCACTCCGGCACCGACCATCTGCGGGATCAGGTAGAACACGCTGACCACCAACGTACTAATGCCTGCCGCCAGTTTGATGCCTTTGCTGTTGAACTTTGCATCCAACGCATCCGCGAATGTGAATTTCCCCAGCCGTTTCATCGGCTCGGCGACGACAAACAGAGCCACAATCCATCCGGCCAGAAACCCAATGGAATACAGAAAACCGTCGTACCCGGACACCGCAATCATGCCGCAGATGCCCAGAAACGACGCGGCAGAAAGATAGTCTCCGGCAAAGGCGATGCCGTTGACGAACCACGGAATCTGGCCGTGAGCCGCAAAGTAGCCTTCCGACGACGTGGCTTTGCGGCCCAGCCAGAAGCTAAGTCCCAGAGTAAACCCGACGAACGCCAAAAACAGAAAGATGGCCTGGTTGGAAGCTTCGTGAATCATTACGCGTCCTCCTTCGTTGAAGACGCATTGTCACTGATGGACGCATTGTTGCTGGATGTCGCAGTCTCGTCTTCGCCTTTGCAAATCATGCCATACAGCAGAGCCAGCAACAGAGCTGCGACGATCAAACCGAATCCATACAGGATGGCCAGGTTAATGCCGGCGACGGGAGTGCGTTCCATCATCTCCGGAGCGAACGCATTGATCATCACAAATCCGCCGTACAACAGCAGATACACAAAGAACAACTGCAGCCCCAGACGGGCGTTCTTAGATTCCATATTTTCCTCGCCAATGTATTATCGATCGTCAGCAACTGCTTCAATCAGCGCCCACCATAGCCACCAGACGTACGAAACGGTAGCAATCGACGCGAATCAGTTGCGTAGTTTTTGTGACCCGCAGCACATAATTTGACGCTACCCCAGCTGCCTCATTAGACTCAGGCCTCGCCCTTCAGTAAGCAGGCCGTGTTCCCACACGCACCCTGAACGGAATACCCCGCCGTTTCATCGAAAGTTGCCGTCGTGTCGATCAAGTTCCGTTATTGCAATTGCCGGATCCAAGCGAACTGGACGGAATTCCGGCCATGCCGTTGAGTGTTTATCAGTGCCCTTCAGCCAGCAAAGAGAGGACGAATTCCTATCGGGATGGATACGGCCGTTCGTGCTACAGTGGAAAATACGGTTCCACAATTCTGCCGCGCTGGATAGACGGTCACGCAGATGCCCACTGGCCCACTGGGCGGGCGCCGTACCTGCTGCAATACAGGGGAGGTCTGACAACAGCCGATCGAAATCATCAAGGCCTGCAACAACTCAAACGCGTCATGTGTATGGAACGTCCACGGGGCTGTTTTCATGGAACAGCATGGCGAGAATTCGTGACGTCACTGACGGCGCATCGAATACAACTATAGCTGGTGAACGGTCCAAAATCAGCGGCGTTGGAATCTGGGCGGGCGTTGTGTCGAATCGCTTCGAAACCGATGCGGTGACTGACGCCAGCCATCGTTCGCCAATCAATCATTCGCTGACAGGATATTCCAGTGAGCACAATGGTGGAGTGTACGTGGTGCTGCTCGATGGTTCTGTGAGGTTTGTTATTGACAGCATTGATTCGCGAGCGGACGGAACAGGCGTGTTCCAACGTATCGCCGGCAAAAGCGATGGCGCCGCGACGCCATCAGATGCGTTCACAAAAGGACCAAAGCTGTTCTGAATCCGTTGCGTTGGTCGCAACTGTCCCCAATCACGACCGCTTGTCTGCTGCCTCAGGATGTGTTACTTCGTTAAAGTCGTATTCAAGCTTTCACCATCCGATCCCGCAGGCCACTCATATGTTGCGCGTCTTCATTACACTCCTGATTTTTCTGAGCTGCAGTTCCGCCACAAAAACAGACGCGTTTGCAGCAGAACATCTTTCGGCTGACGTCGTGGTGTATGGTGGCACCAGTGCTGCGGTCACAACAGCAGTGCAGGTGAAGCGCATGGGGAAATCTGTGGTCATCGTTTGTCCAGACAAACATCTCGGCGGACTCACGACTGGCGGACTGGGATGGACAGATTCAGGCAACAAAAACGCGATCGGCGGAATCAGCCGCGAGTTCTATCAACGTGTTTGGCAACACTACCAGGCGCCCACAGCGTGGTCGTGGCAGGATCAGGCGGAATTCGGAAATCGCAACCAGGGGGCCCCTGATTCAGTCGGCGGCCGCGGCACGATGTGGGTTTTTGAACCTCATGTGGCAGAACAGATTTTTGAAGACTTCGTCAGGGAATCTAACATCACCGTCATCCGCGACGAATGGCTGGATCGAACAAAGCCGGGCGTCACAACGGCCGACGGACGGATCACTTCGATTCGCATGCTGAGCGGAAACACCTACAGCGGAAAGATGTTTGTTGATGCCACGTACGAAGGTGACCTGCTGGCAACCGCCGGTATTAGCTATCACGTCGGGCGAGAGGCGAATTCCGTCTACGACGAGCAGTGGAATGGAATTCAGGTCGGCGTTCTGCATCATACTCACTGGTTCCAAAAGGCCACTGATCCCTATGTCAAGTCGGGGAATCCAGCCAGCGGTGTGCTCGCGGAAATCGGCACTGAACCTCCAGGAAAAAAGGGTGATGGTGACGCTCGGATCCAGGCGTATTGTTTCCGGATGTGCCTGACAAACGTGGCAGAGAATCGTCTGCCGTTTCCCAAACCGGACGGTTACGACCCAGCACAATATGAACTGCTGCTGCGTGTCTTCGACAACGGGTGGCGCGAAATGTTCGGAAAATTCGATCCGATGCCAAACCACAAAACCGACACCAACAATCACGGCCCATTCAGTACTGACTTCATTGGAAAAAACTACGACTACCCGGACGGCAGCTATCTGCGTCGCCAGGAAATCATCCACGATCACGAGGTTTATCAAAAGGGCTACATGTATTTCATGGCCAATGATCCCCGTGTGCCGGCGGATATTCGCGCAGCGGTTTCGAAGTGGGGGCTGCCGAAAGATGAATTCAAAGATAACGGTGGCTGGTCGCATCAGATTTACGTTCGAGAAGCCCGTCGGATGATTGGCCACTATGTGATGACGGAACACGATTGTCTGGACAAAACTGACACACCCAATTCCATCGGCATGGGCTCATACACGCTGGATTCACACAACGTACAGCGCTACATCACTCCAGAGGGAACCGTGCAGAACGAAGGCGACATCGGCGTGAAAACGCCACGGCCTTACGAAATCGCCTACGGTACGATCCTGCCGAAGAAAAACGAGTGCGTCAACCTGCTGACTCCTGTGTGTGTCTCGTCCAGCCACATCGCGTTTGGTTCGATTCGCATGGAACCAGTGTTCATGATCCTGGGACAGTCCGCAGCCACAGCAGCCTGCTTGGCCCTGGAACAAAACATGGCGTTGCAGGATTTGCCATATGGTCGTTTGCAAGAACGACTGCTGGCTGACGGCCAGGTTTTGGAACTCGATGTTGCCGATCAGTACACGCTGTCTTCGAAAAAACTGCCGGGCGTCGTCATTGATGATCGCCAGGCAGAACTTTCCGGTCAGTGGCAATCGTCCAGCGCCAACACGCCCTATGTAGATGCCGGTTATCAGCACAATGACAACGACTCCACAGGCCAGAGTACCGCGACCTTCACAGCAAAGCTTCGACCGGGTCGGTATGACGTCCGGCTGACGTATTCACCGAACAACAATCGCGCGTCGAACGTTCCGGTCGTTGTGGAACACGTCGGTGGACAGACAATGGCGACCGTCGATCAGAAGCTGAAACCACCGATTGAGGGAACCTACGTGAGTGTCGGGACGTTTAACTTTTCCTCGATCGGCCGAGTCACAATTGGGACTCAGGGAACCAACGGCTACGTGCTCGTCGACGCGGTGCAGTTTCTTCCCGTGAAGTGAAGGGCTTACTGTATGTACGCAATTTGACGGATGTTGCCAAATCGAACGTGACGCCGTCGGCGAAATCTCAGGAAATCATGACCTTTTAGGGCGTTTATTGATTCCAGTGAGTTTAAATCAGCAGCGACCGAAAAATCAATGCGGAAAATTATCGGAAAAAACGTCCTGAGTGA